>JBBSJN010000018.1:0-25615 GCA_038257235.1 Chitinophagales bacterium | reverse complement strand
GCAATTCTTACCAATCCGGGCTCCTTCCATAATGGTTACATTGGAACCAATCCAGGTACCATCACCAATTTCCACATCCTGATGGATGACGGTGAAGTGATCAATTTTTACATTTGTTGCCAACTTAGCGTTGGGATGAATATATGTATGCGGATGAATCATGCAGTTTTTTAAAATAAATCTTTTCCCGAGGAGTCAGAAGACGGGCAAAGGTAACAGATACCGCCAAAAACTGATTTTTTTTTGAGCATATATTGTTAAAAGTCAAAGGGCAACACATTAAATCAAAGTTGCACCATCAAAATTGCGGAATAAACCGTAAATTTGCGTTCATTCATGCATAATCCACAAGACATATTAGCCCTCGCTTACAAGCAAAACCTCATGCAAGATCAGTTGGTATTGCTACAGGAAAGGGTACAGGAAATACCGGGTTCTGTGCAATATACTATAAACCGTTACAGCCGTAATCAGCAGTGGAATATTGAAGATACTGGCATGTTGGTTTATCATTATGAAAAAAAAGAAGCGAAGGAGAATTTCCTGGAGCTTCGTTTTTGTGTAAGTGGTAATGTTTATTGCAGAAAAAAAAACACAGAATGTGATATGTGCCAGTTCAGCGCCTCAAAAACCTGTGTGGAAAGAGCGGACAGTGTGGATGTGGTTAGTTTCAAGTTTTCGCCAACGCATCTTAGCCAGTTTTTGAAACCAAGAAAAGGGGATTCAGTTCTTACAGACGATATATTGAATTTCACGCATCGTTCATCATTCACAAAAATTCTTCCGCTGTGTGGTAAAACAAGAATGGTGCTGGAAGGTGTATTAAATCACACTTACAGTGATACACTGGAGAATATTTATATTAATGCACAAACCCAGATGCTATTACTCTATAGCCTGGATTGTATGATTGGTGAAAAAGAAATTGATGTGGTGAATTGCAAATTCCTTGCAAATGAATTGGACAGGGAAAAGATTGTTAAAGCCAGAGAAATATTAATTCAGCGTATTGGCGACCCGATTACCATTAAAGAATTAAGCCGCAAAGTAGCCATCAACGAGTGCTACCTGAAAAAAGGATTTAAAGAATTATTCGGTACTACTGTTTTTGATTTCTATCAAAGCCAGCGGATGGAACATGCAAAATATCTTTTGTACGAAAAAGGATTAAGTGTAACAGAAGTTTCGATGCTTTTAGGCTATTCTTCTATCTCCCACTTCTCAACAGCTTTCAAAAAGCATACAGGGCTGAAGCCTTGTGAGCTTCTTCTAAGGGCATAATAATTTCTAGTGCGTTTTTTATAGATCCATGATTGATATCTGAATGATTTCATTATCGTTTCCTGTTATACTTTTTCACTGAAAAAAATTTTATGATTCGGGAAAATTCATTTTGCGAATTAAATCCCTGTATCTTGGTTCATTTCGTAATGAATCAAACCATGGCCAGGCTTTTAATTCTTTCAGCCATACATCTCTTTGTTCATAGCCTTTTTCCAGTTGGTTCAGTGCCTGCTCCTTTTTTCCCAAAGCCAGGTATATACTTGCAAGATTAAATCCTGAAATTAGACCCGGATCAGAACGTTGCTGCAGTTCATTCAGAATTTTTAAGGCCTCACTTCTTCGGTTTGATCTGGCATATGCAAAACCCAACATTGCCTGATAGTGGGCAGAGACAGAAATATCAGATGATTGTTTCAATGGTACAATTGCTTCTTCATAGCGGCCCTGTGCAAGGTATAGCTCTCCAATATTGTGAAGGATCAATGCGTGATTCGGATTTACTTTTAATGCATTCTGCAATAGTTCATTTGCTTTATCATACTGCTTCGAAAAAATATAAACCTGGCTGGTATATGCTGCTATGATTGGTGATAGGGGATCCAGTTCTTTTGCTTTTTCAAGTTGTATCAATGCTTCATCATATCGTCCCATAAAACCAAGTATCCGGCCATACCATTGATAGGTGAGGGCATATCCAGGATTTAATTCAATGGCTTTCTTGAAAGCTTTCTCAGATTCTGTCCATTTCCATTCATTTGATAATTTCCAAACACCGAGAGATGAATATGCTTCAGCCAGATTTTCGTTTAATAATAGAGCTTTCCTTATTGCTGTGTCGGCAAGTAGCTTGGCTTCTTTCTGCGGCATCCCACCTTGTTCACCTAATAAAATATATACGTCAGCCAGCGCTGCATATACTGGAGCATAATCGGGATCATATTCAAGTGCCTTTTTGTAGCTTTCCTGGGCTTGTTTGTAACTCTGTAAAGTCCGTTGATTCCAGTAATGACGACCAAGTAAATAAAATTCGTATGCCTGGGGATTAACTTCTTTTGAAGCAACCAGCCTCACTTGGTCCTGGGGAGTTAGTTTAATTTTTATCTCGTCAGCAATTTTTTTTGCTACTTCGCTGTGCATGGCCAGAATACCTATTAATTCACGATCGAAACTCTTTGCCCAAATTTGTTTGTCAGTTGTTCCGTCAATCAATTGCACGGTGATGCGAACCTGGTCTCCTTCCCTCAATACAGACCCTTCAATAAGTGCTTTTACTCCCAGTTCCTTCGCAATTTGTCTTGCCTGTTTTTTTGTGTCTTTGTACTGCATCGTTGATGTACGGGAGATCACTTTCAGAGCACTGATTTTTGAAAGTTCAGCAATGAGAGTTTCATGCATTCCGGAAACAAAATATTCCTGTTCAGGATTTCCTGAAATATTTTCCAGTGGAAGCACAGCAATCGAATCAATTCCTTTATTTTTTTCTGGTTGCAGTAGCATGAATACGGTTATCAGTATAATAACTATAGCAACTAGCGCAATGATTTTTGCAGGGGATTTTTTTAATATGGAGGCTATATTATTTTTTTCTACTGTGGTTTTACCATCTATTTGAGAAGGCAAAGGAATGATCAGCCCTTCGTTTGCAAGGGCATATACTTCTACGGGGCGTTTTACATTTTTGAGATTAAATTTTCCAAGCTTGTGGGTTTTGATGTCTCGTTGATTTTTTACTTCGTCAAATACTTTATCTGAAAAGAGGACAGCGCCGGGAATAGAGAGGGATTCAATACGGGAAGCCAGGTTTACACAATCGCCATAAATACCTTCTTTGTCATACACTACATCTCCGCTATTAATACCAATTCTTAATTTGACTTTTGGTTCTTTTTGTAATTCAAGTTGAATTTCCAAACCACATCGAACGGCATCGGCTGCGCTATCAAACATACTGAGAGTTCCATCACCAAAATACTGGATGATAATTCCATTATAAGCAGGAATGAGTTTTTCTAATGTTTGTTTTTGGCGGGTTCTCAGAAGTTTTGCCAGAGCTTCATCTTCCTGCATCATGGCTGTGTAGCCGGTCATATCAGCAAACATAATGGCTGCCATCTTTCTTTGCTCGGTGGCAGGAATATTAGTATTTATGGTAGGCGGCATATTTGATCTATTGGTGCCAACATATATTTATAAGGTTATGGTTTTGAGCAATGAAAAATTACGACAATTAAAATCAACCAGAATTGATTTTGAAAAAAAATACTGTATATATTTTGAGCCGGCCATACAGATTCCCTGATTTTTGTTTTAATCTCGAAATTCATTTAATAAGTCTTATTCAAATCAGGGTCGGTGATAATAATATAATCACCAAGTTGCTTAAACTTTTCCCAATCAGGATTTGCAAATGAACTATCGCTGAAGCAACTGATGTTTAGAATTTTCAACTTTGAATTTCTGTTTTGAATCTGCGCCGCTGTTCCCAGTTTTTCATCAGTATGAAACCGCCCCACCATGTGAAATATCTTTTTGTCTTTATTCTTCTTCCAGAACTTATAAATACTATTACTCATTCCTGCATCCCAAAGGTTCTGACTATAATAAATTTTAGGATTACTAGTTCCAGGGCTTCCTCCACTCATAAACTCCTGAAATTTTTCATAATATCTGCCAGACAACGTATCGTATGGCAATGGTGGCAAAAACTTCTTGGATGATTTCGGTAATCCTGCTAACGAATTCATGCCATTACTACTTACCATGCTAACATATCTTCTTGGCGGATTAGCAGCAATTACTGATAATTTATGTTGTTTAGCAAATTCAACAGCAGGCTTATAGTCTTTGTAATTATTCCATGCTCTTGCCTCTTTAACAAAACGCATCTCGCTGATAAATCCATCAAGGTATTCATTTACTATAAGCTGGCAATCCGTTTCAAACATTTCCATGCTTAAAGCAAGTTTGTCGCCATACTCCTGATGCATGGCTTTAAAAATAGCCGCTTCCAGATAATGACCGGCACTGTCATTATGTTCTTCACCAAAAAACAAAACATCTGAATCTTTAGAGTCAATCGCAATTTGCTCAATAGTCGTCAGTTGTTTTGTTTGCGTATTATAAATTTTATAATGCTTTTCAATTCCATTTTGTGAAAAAGAAAATAGGGAGAATAATAAACACAGAGAAAGAAAAACTGGTTTCATCTTTACTAATTTTGCAGAATGGCAAATCTACATGTTTAACACCGGCTTTTTAGTGAACGGATGTTGCGATAACCATCTATATCAATTTTGAAAATTTCACTGATACAAGACAGAGCAAATTCAAGCCTGTTGCAAACGGAGCACATCAAAGACCCGAATTTGATTACATCTGGACACACGAAGGCTTTGTTTTTAATGGCGGAATAAAAATTCGTCTGAACTAAGAATAAAACATGGTACATAATATGCAGTAATCGTAAATTAGTGTAACGAAGCACTATTTTTAACTTTATAAAATATAATTATTATGCAATGGAGAGGAAGAAGGGGCAGTTCAAATGTTGATGATCGCCGGGGTGTTTCTGGCGGAGGTATCGCAGCAGGTGGAGGTATAGCCGGCTTGATTATCTATTTGCTCTATACATTTCTTAGTGGAGGTAATGTAGACCCTTCCCAGATTCCACAAATCGGGGAGCCTTCCACTCAGTCGGCCCCACTATCGGCTGAAGAAAAAGCTGCAGACGACGAAAGAGCTGAATTTGTAAAAGTAGTGTTAGCAGATACGGAAGATATTTGGAATAAAATATATGCAGAACAAGGACAAAACTATTCGGAGCCTACTTTGGTTTTATTTAGAAACTATGTTCAGTCTGGTTGTGGTAATGCCAGTGCTGCTTCTGGTCCTTTTTATTGCCCCGGCGACAGTAAATTATATATTGATTTGTCTTTTTACCAGGATTTACAAAATAAATTGAATGCCCCTGGTGATTTTGCCATGGCCTATGTAGTGGCACATGAGGTTGGTCATCACATTCAGAATTTAAATGGCACATCGGATAAAATGAACCGCTTACGACAGCAGGTAAGTGAAAAAGAATACAACCGTTATTCTGTAATGTTGGAGTTACAAGCTGATTTCCTTGCAGGTGTATGGGCTCACCACGATCAGAAGATGAAAAACATTTTAGATCCGGGGGATATAGATGAAGCGTTAAATGCTGCTAATGCCATTGGTGATGACATGTTGCAAAAACAATCCACCGGCAGAGTGGTTCCGGATGCATTTACGCATGGCACTTCTGCCCAACGGGTGTATTGGTTTAAAAAAGGTTATCAGACAGGAGATATAAAACAAGGCGATACTTTTAATGCACCGGATTTATAAAAATCCTGTTGTTGGCATGTTTATATCTTAACAAATCTACTTGGAATTTTACTGTAATTTTATTTTATAAAATATAGAATATGAAAATAAATAAAATAAATTGCTGGAAATGTGTGCTGATGCTTTCTTCTATTCTTGGAGTGTTGGGGACAATGATGGCGTAATCAATTCACTGGTAAATAAAAAAGTTGCAAGGCCCATTACTTTGCAACTTTTTTATTGCTACAACCATAAGATTCACAATATTGTTTGGCCTCAACTTTTTACATTTACAAAAATTATGATGACCGATCCGCAAATAATAAATGAATTAATCCGCAGCCGCCGATCCACTTTTCCCGACCAGTTTGTTGCTGGGAAAAAAGTGGATGATGTTATTATAAAAGAAATTCTGACATCCGTTGAAGGCTTCGCATATCATTGCATTGTGCATGAAAAAGACTGCCAATAAAAATATTCCTGAAATAGAAGATGTGGAAGCCGTAGCTTGTGTTGTGCAAAATATATATTTATCTGTTACTGCTTATGGCGGCGGCTATTGGACAACCGGCGGCATTACTTATAAAGAAAAAGCAAAAGAGTTTTTTGGTTTAGGTGAAAAAGATGAACTGTTAGGTTTCTTTTATATCGGGCATATAAATATTCCAACAACCGGATTTACCAGGAAGCCATTGGAAGAAAAACTAACATGGATTAATTAAGCAATTATGGCTAGAAAAATTGTCACTCCAGAATATCATATTCACTTTCCGGTAAAAGTTACAAAAAGCAGGATTGCAGGCAAAGGTGCTTATGCATTGCAACGTATTCCTGCAAAAAGAAAAATCGGCGACCTCGGCGGTATTATTATTACAATGAAAGAAGCGATGCGTTTGATAAAAGATTTGAAAGTAATTAATATGGTGGAGCTGGATAATAAGCTGGCATTGAATGCTTCTGCCAACCCAAACGACATGCGTTTCATCAATCATTCCTGCAACCCGAATACATTTATGCGGGTAATGAAAAACAGGGTGGAATTTTATGCATTAAGGAACATTAAGAAAGGAGAAGAACTAAGTTGTGATTATGGAGAAACGCATCATGATGGTAAATTGCCTTGCAGATGTGGGGCGAAAAATTGCAGAGGATTTATTTAGGCTAAGAGTTAAAAGAGGGAAGGAGAAAAAGAGAAATTCAGGAAATAAATTTCAAATAAACAGAAAGTGGTTTCGATGCGAAAGCTTGTTATTATAATTATTCTGTGCTTTGCTATTCTAGCATCAGTTTCTTATACAAAACAAAGCTTGCGGGACATTTACTCCCGTCCATCTTCACAATGGCCAAAACCTGCAATTGATGAAGGTGTTGAATGGAAAGAGCTGGGCATACTTCCTGCAAGCCCTTTAGAAGATAAGAAAGATTCGCTTAAAAATATTATTGAACTGGGTAAAGCATTATTCTTCGACACAAGATTGAGTGGTTCAGGAAAAATTTCCTGTGCTTCCTGTCATAACCCCGAAATAAACTGGACAGACGGTAAAGAAAAATCTATCGGGCATGAAGGAACGATTAACAAAAGAAACTCCCCAACGATTCAAAACACCTGGTTTTACGATAAACTTTTTTGGGATGGCAGAAGCGGCAGTCTGGAAGACCAGGCTTTCGCACCAATTAACAGCGAATCTGAAATGCATCATGAAATGCCGGAATTAGTACGATTTTTAAGAAATATAAAAGGGTATGCTGATTTATTTGAAAAGGCCTTCGGCTCCCCTGCAATTAATCCGCAAAGTTTAACGGAAGCCATTGCCACATTTGAAAGAACAATTGTCAGCAATAAAAGCAGGTTCGATGATTTTTTAGAAGGGAAAAGAATGGCACTTACGAAAAGTGAATTAAGAGGGCTGCATTTATTTCGTACTAAAGCCAGATGCATGAATTGCCATAACGGGCCTTTGTTTACGGATAATCAATTTCACAATATTGGCTTTTCGCTGAATGACAACGGATATTACCAGGTAACTCATAAAGAGGAAGATGTTGGGAAATTTAAAACTCCTTCGTTGAGAGATGTTATGAAAACCGGTCCCTGGATGCATAACGGCAAATCGACAAGCATGGAAGAAATTATTGAAAAGCTCAATTCGGCCGATTTGCCAACCAATAATAATTCTTTGATAAAACCATTAAAACTCTCAAAAAAAGAGAAAAATGATTTGCTGGTCTTTTTGAAGGCTATTTCTGCACCACCAGTTGAATTTAAAAAACCAGTTTTGCCAGAATAGGCAACTATTTCAGCCGAAAAGTTATCTTTGCAGACCAAACTTTAAAAAAAATAAAAAACATAATCATGAAAAAATTATTCTTTACACTGGCCATTGCTGGATTTGCATTAGTTGTAAATGCACAACCACCTGCTGGTGATGCGAAACCAGGCGATTGGTATGGCGAAAAAATTACGACTGATGGAGCTGTAGCATTAACTGATGTAGCCGCAAAATTAGCAGGTGATGAGGCAAAACCAATTGATACAAAAATCAAAGCTAAAATAGTAGAAGTTTGCCCCAACAAAGGATGCTGGTTGAAACTGGAGTTAAGTAATGGTGAAACGGCAATGGTTAAGATGAAAGATTACGGCTTTTTTCTTCCGGTAGCAGCCAAAGGAAAAACAGTGGTGATTGATGGCGAAGTAAAGCTGAAAACAACCTCTGTTGCTGAATTAAAGCACTATGCAGAAGATGCAAAAAAATCAAAAGAAGAAATTGATGCGATAACTAAACCTGAAAAAGAAATAAGGGTAACTGCAAAAGGAATTGTGATAGTAGATTAATCTTGAGAAAGAAATTAGTGAAAAGCTGTCTGAATTTACAGACAGCTTTTTTATTTAATACATAAAATTGTTTTACGCATTGCGTAAACTGAATTTCTTTTTGCGTAAGAATTCATACATAAATTCCAGTCACATTTGCACATAAACTAAAAAAGATGCTCAGATCAGTGATTCTATTTGCGACAGGCTTTATTTTTTCAACTCAACTAACAGCACAACCAATACAAAAAAGATTTGCAGACGATTCCACAAAACCGCAGCATAAATATTTACCTGATATTACCGTCGTGGGTAGGCAAAGCAAGAGCGATTACCAGCAAATGCCCGAAGTAGTGGGGACATCGATATATGCGGGCAAGAAAAATGCACTAATTGTGTTGGATAATGTACAGGGAAATGTGGTTAATAATACCATGCGTCAGGTATTGGCAAAAGTACCCGGCATCCATATTTGGGAAAGCGATCCGAGTGGTATACAGATTGGCATTGCAGCAAGAGGTTTAAGTCCAAACAGAAGTTGGGAATTTAACATACGCCAAAACGGTTATGATATTGCCGCCGATCCTTTTGGTTATCCTGAAGCTTATTATAATCCGCAGTTACAGGCGGTGCAGAGGATTGAAGTAGTAAGAGGACAAGGCTCTTTACAATACGGACCACAGTTTGGCGGACTAGTAAATTATATCCTTAGAAACGGCAGTGAGATTAATTCAAAGTTTGAATTTGAAACACAGCAAACGGTTGGCAGCAATGCATTGTTCAACAGTTATAACGCAATAGGTGGGAAAACAGATAAGTTTCATTATTATGCTTTTCTGGATCATCGCAATGGTGATGGCTGGAGAAATAACAGCCGGTATTTTTCCAATGCAGGCTTTGGTACGGCCACTTTTTATTTCAATCCCAATTTATCTTTAACCGCAGAAGTAATGCATTCGCATATCCGCAGCCAGCAACCTGGTGGCTTAACGGATGTTCAATTACAGGATGATGCACAACAAAGTTTTCGGAGCCGTAACTGGTTTGATATTACATGGACAAACCCGGCATTCATTCTTAATTATAAATTGAGCGAAACAACAAGATGGAATACAAAACTGTTTGCCACCATTGGCAACCGTAACAGCATTGGCTTCCTTCAATCCATTTTAATAAAAGATACGATCAATGCTGCTACCGGTGAATATAATGGCAGAACATTTCAGCAGGATAAATACAGGAATTATGGAATGGAAAGCCGCTTCATTACCGATTATTCAGTTGGCAACATGGACAATACTTTATCTGCCGGAATCCGGCTTTATACCGGCACAACTCATCGTATGGCAGAAGGTAAGGGAACAACCGGAACTGAGTATAATGCTGCTATAACCGGCGATTATCCCAGGGATATTGAATTCAAATCGAATAATGCAGCCATATTTGTGGAAAATATTTTCAGGATCACTAATAAATTATTGCTGATCCCTGGCATCCGTTACGAATGGCTGGAAGGTACCGCTTCGGGAAGAAACGGTTATACTTCTGGCGGTTCTCCCATACTATTACAGAATGTAAGCCGTAACAGAAATTTTATTTTAGCGGGAATCGGGGCTGAATATCATGTTTCTGATAACACAGAGATTTATACCAATATATCACAGGCATACCGGCCAATTCAATTTGCAAACCTGCAGGCACCACCCACTACAGATGTAATTGATAACAATCTTAAAGATGCAAAAGGATATAATCTTGATCTGGGCTACAGGGGGAAAGTAAAAGATTATTTACAGTTTGATATCAGCGGTTTTTACCTGCAGTACAATAACAGGATAGGGACGGTAACCGTTGCCGGATCACCCTCCTATCGCCTAGTAACCAATGTAGGAAACAGCAGCAGTAAAGGCATCGAAAGCTATGTTGAATTCAATGCTGCAAGATTGCTTTCCAAAAAGAAAAACACGGATCTGATCCTTTTTGGATCGTATGGATATACAGATGCAAAATATAGTGAGAATCATAAAGACGCTAGCACCAAAGGAAAAAGAGTAGAGAATGCTCCAAAAAATATTTTCCGCACTGGAATTACAGCCGGATATAAATCATTTCTTCTTACAGGTCAGCTAAGTCATGTGGGAGAAACATTCAGCGATGCAAATAATACGTTGGCGCCAACAGCAAATGCGCAAAACGGTTTGATTCCTTCTTATACTGTTATTGACCTTACAGCGACGTATAAGTTTTCTAAAATGTATAATATCAAAGCTGGAATCAATAACGTATCCGATACAAGATATTTCACCCGTCGTGCAGGTGGGTATCCCGGCCCGGGGGCATTACCTGCTGATGGAAGAACATTTTTTATAAGTGTGGGAGCAAAATTTTGATTGAAAGGAGTTGAATAAAACAATCCCCTTTTTATACAATAAGCGGTTTCATTTGCACGGTATATAATGAAGCCGCTTTATCATTCCTGATTGTCAAATAACCGGCATAAATAAATATCAGCCCGATCAGTTCAGTTACATACAATACTTCTACATATCCAAACTTCGTAAAAGATCCGCCAATGCCGGGAAGCATTCCTCCGACAGCTATCAATACATTTCCAAGAAATCTTTTTTTGAAAGCTGGGCTCCTGGCATACCGTATGGCAGAATAAATAGCACCCCCCACCAGGAAAATGAAAGCATAAATATTAATAAATGGGGTGATGTAACGGATAAAAGTCCACCCAAGAATTTTACCTGCTAATCTGCCCTCTGTAATATTTTCATATCGGATCGGGGAAAGCAATACCAATACCGCCGTACAAAAAATAACGATGGCTACCACCAATGCACTTGTATGTGCAAATTTTCTTTTGAATAAAAGGTAAACTGTACCCTGCGCCAGCGGAGCCCCGCCCAGTAAGGCACCGGTGATATACCATGCTTTAAAATTTGCTACCGAAAAACCGGACAGAGTGTTGATACTTTCTGTAATGGTGCCGGCGATATAGCACCCAACACCTATCATCCACCAGGAAATATGCTTTGATTTTTTATTACCCCTCCAATGCATCCATAGCCCTGAAAAAAAATAGAATCCGAAAAGGGTAGTCAGAACAGGTATGTAATGAATTAAGTGCATAATAAAATCTGTGCAAAGATTACCTGATTATAGAAAAGTAAATTCATCGTTTTGTAAAAACAAAAAATGTTTTACTTTTTTAAGTACATATCCTGAAAAAATTAAACAATGATTTTAATCAGTCATGCGACTGATACTTTTCGTTTTGCTGTCATTTATTTGTCAAAGATTTTTTTAAGCATACATCATGACAATAACATGATAAATCTCAATTTTTCCTGACGAACCTTTGCAGTGAATTATTTAACAAATGAAATTTTTAACTGCTTTTTTATTACTATTCTTTTCTGGAAATGTTGTCTATGGTCAGGGTGATAGTTTATTCAATAAAACGCTGGATGAAATAGTTGTTACTGCCACACGAACAGAAAGAAAGCTGGGAAATGTAGCAGTACCTGTCAGCATTATCAAACAAAAAACAATACAGCAAGCCGGTTCACTACGGTTAAAAGATATTTTGCAAGAGCAAACCGGCCTGTATATAACAACATCTTTCGGTGCAGGAATTCAGATGCAGGGATTAAATCCTGATTATACATTAATACTAATAGACGGTGAACCATTAATTGGCAGAACAGCCGGTGTATTAGACCTGAACAGACTTACAGTTAGTAATATTAAAAAAATTGAAATTGTAAAAGGCCCCTCCTCCAGCTTATATGGCTCCGAAGCAATGGCCGGTGTGATAAATATTATCACTGATAAATCTTATGCAAAAAATCTGGAAGCTGGTATCCGTTATGGGTTTAGCAACCCGGAAAAAGGCTGGGCATTTCCTGCAGGGAATAAGACTTTCAAAAACCTTGACGTAAACCTGAAAGGAAGTGCAACAATCAATAAACTGGGATTACAGTTTTCCAGCAATGCATATTACCTGGATGGAATCAGCTTCAGGCCATTTTCAAAAGACAGGATTGCCCAACCCATCTGGCGGCTCACCAACCAGGTGAAGGTCAATTATCCATTTTCTGCAAAAACAAAACTCAGTGTATCCTTGCGGTATTCTTATGATCATATCAAACAGGAATTTGCTGTAAGTAATAACGGAGCCATCACCAATTCATTCGGACGGGAAGCAAATCATGATGTAAATATCAATCCTGTCGTTACTCATCAGTTCAGTAAAAAAGTAAGTTCTTCATTAAGGTTATATACCTCATTATACAACGGCTCCCAAAGATTAAAATTTAATGAAAAGCCAGATAGCAGTTATATAGATGAATTCAATCAACATTTTTACAGGGCCGAAAACCAGACAGATATTAGCTGGGAAAAAATGACACTAACTGTTGGCGGTGGATATATCATTGATGAAGCCAGATCAACCCGCTATGATAACATCAACAGCAATAAGCAAAACACTGTATTGTATGGTTTTGCCCAGCATGAATGGAATCCATTTAAAAAAATAACTATCATTTCCGGATTCCGGTATGACGATAATAAATTATTTGCAGCCGCCTTTAGCCCCAAACTGGCTTTTCGTTATACCGTCAGTCCAAAAATTGTATTGAATGCTTCGATAGGTCGTGGTTTCAAAGCTCCTGATTTCAGACAGCTTTATTTGAACTTTACCAATACTGCTGCCGGGGGTTACTCAGTTTTAGGAAGTATTGATGCAATAAAAATAATTACAGAACTGCAACGTCAGGGTCAAATTGCTGAAATAAAAGATGATTTTAATAAGCTGAAAGAATTGAAACCTGAATTTTCAACCGGTATCAATATCGGCGGAACTTATTATCACTCCGATAAACTCTCCTTCAAACTTAATTTATTCAGGAACGATATTGAAGAACTGATTGATGCAAGACAAGTGGCGACAAGAAACAATGGCAGCCAGATTTTCAGTTATATCAATATAAAAAATGCTTACACACAAGGGGGTGAATTAGAAATAAACTGGCAACCCATCCGGACTTTAACAATCTCTTCAGGCTATCAGTGGTTACAAACGGCCGATAAGGACGAACTAAAAAGCATTAAAGCCGGTAAAGAATTTACAAGAGATGAAAATGGTTTCAGCCGTGTTTTGCGCAGAGATGAATATATCGGTTTGCCCAACCGGAGCAAGCATATGGCAAACCTGAAATTCACTTATGAAAACAAAAAGAACTTTTTTACCACAACCCGTTTTATATATCGCAGCCAATGGGCTGTTGGCAATTCGGATGGCAACAGTGTATATAACAGTAATGATGAATTTGCCAATGGGTTTGTCTTGATAAATATTTCTGCAGGTAAAGAATTAAAAAATGGTATCCGGTTAAATGCAGGGATGGATAATGTTTTTAACTACCGGGATATTAACTACCTGCCCAACCTGCAGGGAAGGATGATCTATATCGGCGCACAACTCCGATTATTAAATAGCAAATAACAATTATATCAAACAATAAAAATCAAATGATGAAGAAGATTATTTTAGCAGTAGTAGCAGGTGCAATTTTTACAGCTTGCACAAAAGATAAGACAGAAACCCCAGCAGATCCCGGTGCATTTAATGTGGCAGTAAGTGGAAAAATCGTAACGGTGAGTAACCTGCCGGCAGACACAATTATTGGATTTGCTCCAACGGGCCAGCCTTTAGGTTCAGGCAAGTATTCATTTTTCAGCTTAGAAACAAATACATGGGTGTCCAATGCTGACTCAGCCACCACAAAATGGGATCTAGCTTTTGCCGGTACAACCATTCGGGTAAACAATGCAACAAGCGGACCTGGTAATGGCGGCGCATTTGTGTACATGGGTATTTTTGATGCTGTAACTACTGTTTCCCCTGATTCTACTTTTAAAATTGATAACCATCCCACAGCTTATGCAATTGCAAAAGGTTCCGGTAAAGGCTGGTATAATTATGATGGACCAACTAATTTACTGACCCCGATTCCCGGCCGTGTACTGATCATCAGAACTGCCAGTGGTAAGTATGCAAAGGTTGAAATATTAAATTACTATAAAGGCGGTATAACACCTTCAGCATCCGCTCCTGATGAAATAAAGATCAATGAGCAGCGATATTATAAGTTCCGTTATACATTCCAAAGCAACGGTTCAACTACATTCTGATTTTTTTAATTAATAAATACAAAACCGTTCCACTACACCGGAGCGGTTTTTTGTGTTAAATGGCCGCTGCTTTTCCGTAACTTCGCAGCCATTTTAGAATGGCTATGAGTGCTAAATACAAAGAATTTACAGGATTAAACCTACCGGCTTTCGAGCAGGAAATACTGGCTAAATGGACTGAAAGCCAGGCATTTGAAAAAAGTGTTTCCCTGCGGGAAGGGGCTACTCCTTTTGTATTTTATGAAGGTCCGCCCAGTGCCAATGGTATGCCGGGCATTCACCATGTTATTTCCAGAACATTAAAGGATCTGGTATGCCGCTACAAAACTATGAAGGGCTTTCAGGTAAAACGTAAAGGTGGTTGGGATACACATGGTTTACCAATTGAATTAGGAGTAGAAAAAGAACTCGGCATTACTAAAGAGGATATTGGTAAAAAGATATCTGTAGAAGAATACAACCAGAAGTGTCGTGAAGCGGTATTGCGTTATAAAGACAAGTGGGATGACATCACAAAGAAAATGGGTTATTGGGTTGACCTCAACGACCCGTACATCACTTTCAAGAATGAATACATAGAAACACTCTGGTGGATACTGAGTGAACTCTATAAAAAAGGATTGCTTTACGAAAGTGTAAGTATTCAGCCTTATTCACCGGCAGCAGGAACGGGTTTGAGTTCGCATGAGCTAAACCAGCCCGGAACATATAAAGATGTTAAGGATACAAGTGCAGTGGCGATGTTTAAAGCCATTCGAAATAAGAAAAGTGAATTTCTATTTTCGGAGTCTACGATTCCCTCTCCTCAAGGAGAGGGTCGGGGTGAGGTCTTTTTCCTTGCCTGGACGACCACTCCATGGACATTACCATCTAATCTTGGTCTGACTGTTGGTGCAAACATTGATTATGTTTTGGTAAAAACAATCAATCCTTATCTGCACAACGAAATAAATATTGTTCTGGCAAAAGCACTACTTGGTAAATATTTCAAACCAGAGCTGGAGAATGCAGACTTTACTGAATACAAAAACGACGGCAAGAATCTTCCTTACAAAATCATTACTGAATTCAAAGGAAAAGAAATTGAAGGTAGCGAATACGAGCAACTCCTTCCTTACGAAGCCAATTCATTAAAAGCTATTGAAGAAATAACACCTGATCCAAAACCATTTAGGGTTTTAGTTGGTGATTTTGTTACAACAGAAGATGGTACTGGTATTGTACACACAGCACCTGCTTTTGGTGCAGATGATTATAAAGTTGGAAAGAAATATAATATCGGTATTCTAACAATGGTGGACAGGCAGGGCAAGTTTGTAGATGGCCTTGGTGAGTTCAGCAACCGTTATGTAAAGAATTATAAAGACGACCCGGATTATGTAGATGTGAATGTAGACATCAGTGTAAAACTGAAAAAAGAGAACCGGGCATTCAAAGTAGAAAAATATGAACACAATTATCCGCATTGCTGGCGGACAGATAAACCCATTCTTTATTATCCGTTGGATGCCTGGTTCATTAAAACCACTGCCGTAAAGGAAAGAATGGTGGAGTTGAATAAAACCATCAACTGGAAACCAAAATCAACCGGCGAAGGAAGATTTGGCAACTGGCTGGAGAATTTGGTGGACTGGAATTTGAGTCGAAGCCGTTTCTGGGGAACTCCGTTACCAATTTGGAAAACAGAAGAAGGCGATGAAGAAATTTGCATCGGATCGATAGAAGAATTGAATGCAGCAATAAGAAAAGCCAATGAAGTGTTAGGGGGAGATGTAAACAAACATTATCTGCATGAAGGTATTCTTGACCTGCACAAACCTTATGTTGACGATATTATCTTAGTCAGCAAATCAGGGAAACCAATGAAGAGAGTTCCTGATTTGATAGATGTTTGGTTTGATAGCGGCGCCATGCCGTATGCCCAATGGCATTTTCCTTTTGAGAATAAAGAAACATTTGAAAAGAGCTTTCCGGCAGATTATATTGCCGAAGGTGTGGACCAGACAAGAGGCTGGTTCTATACATTACATGCAATCGCTGTCATGTTATTTGATTCCGTTGCTTACAAAACCTGTGTATCTAACGGACTGGTGCTGGATAAGAATGGCAATAAAATGAGTAAGCGTTTGGGTAATGTGGTTGACCCTTTCAGCACCATTGAAACCTTTGGTGCAGATGCCACAAGATGGTATCTCGTTACCAATGCATCGCCTTGGGATAATATGAAGTTTGACCTTGATGGTATTAAGGAAGTACAACGTAAATTCTTCGGCACACTTTATAATACGTATCAATTCTTTGCTTTGTATTCCAATGTAGATGGCTTTGCATTCAAAGAAGCATATATTCCATTAGCCCAACGTCCTGAAATTGACCGCTGGATTCTTTCATCATTAAATACAGTCGTGAAGAAAGCCAATGCTTATATGGATGACTTTGAGCCTACTCAGGCCGGTCGTGTAATCGAAGATTTTGTAGATGAACATTTAAGTAACTGGTACGTTCGTCTTTGCCGCCGCCGGTTTTGGAAAGGAGAATATGAGCAAGATAAGATATGTGCTTACCAGACTTTGTATGAATGTTTGGAAACAATTACAAGATTAATAGCACCGATTTCTCCATTCTTCAGCGATACTGTTTTCCAAAATTTGAATGAAGTAACCGGAAGATTTCTAAACAAAGATGGTACGAAAGTAGAGTCTGTCCATCATGTAATGTATCCTTCCATCGAAGAGTCTGAGAACCCCCTTTCGGGGGGCAGGGGGGCTTCCCTTTCGGGCAGGGGGACCATTGACACATTACTGGAAGAAAGAATGCAACTGGCACAGGATTCATCTTCACTCATCCTTTCATTGAGAAAGAAAGTGAACATAAAAGTTCGACAACCATTGCAAAAGGTATTGATTCCTGTAATGAATGCTTCCATGAAAGAGCAATTGCAAAAAGTGGAAGATCTGATAAAAGCCGAAGTGAATGTAAAAGAGATTGAATACCTGAATCCTGACAATACTTTTATCAGTAAAAAAATCAAACCCAACTTTGTTGCTCTTGGTAAAAAACTGGGACCAAAGATGAAAGCCGTGTCGGCTGCCTTGACATTATTCACACAGGATGACATTGCTTTGTTGGAAAAAGAAGGACAATATAGTTTGCCAGTTGATGGCGAACCTGTAATATTACAGATTACCGATGTTGATATCAGTAGTGAAGATATTCCGGGCTGGACAGTGGCAAATAAAGGCAGCCTAACTGTTGCTTTGGACATAACAATAACACCGGAATTAGCCGCAGAAGGTAATGCCAGAGAGTTTGTAAACAGGATTCAAAAAATCCGCAAAGAAGGTGGTTTTGAGCTGACTGATAGGGTGAAAGTGATTGTATCTGAGGCAGATGGTTTAAAAGAATCGTTGACAAAGTATAAAGACTATATTTGCGCCGAAATTCTGGCTGATGAGTTAGAGTTTTCATCAACTAAAATTGATGGTATAAGTATAGATATTAATGAAGTTTTTCTAAATGTGATTGTTTCAAAAAAAGGGTAATTTATGGCTACTAAAAAGAAATCGGCCCCTAAAAAGGCAATAAAAAAAGCTAACAAACCCGCCCCTAAAGCTGCTTCAAAAAAACCAGCAGCAAAGAAAACTGTGAAAAAATCTGCACCTAAAAAGGCGGCTAAACCTGCTCCCAAAAAGACAGCCAAAACCGTTACGAAAAAGCCTGCTCCAAAACCTGCCCGTCCGGCAGGCGGGAAAGCAGCTCCTAAGAAAGCCATGCCTACCGGCAGGCAGGTAGCTAAGACTACCCCAAAACCAGTAGCGAAACCTGCTCCAAAAGCGGTGGCGAAACCAGAAGTTCCGGCTCCTAAAAAGTCTGGAAAGGTAGATCCGAAATCGTTGGTTTCTATCAAGCAAAAAGTAAAACCAGTGATAAAAAAAGAACCTCCGAAACACACGAAAGTTGTAATTCCAAAAACTACAACCAAGAGTTCAGTAAAGTATGAACCTGATTTTACTAAATCAGTGTTAGACCAGTCTGTTCCTCAGTATAACGGCCCTACTATGCGTTATTCTGATAACGATCTTATCGAATTCAGGGAAATTATTACCAGGAAACTGGATGCAGCTAAAAAAGAACTTACTTATCTGCAAGGCCTGATTACCCGCAAAGAAGAAGGTGGAGATATGGATGAAGGCCGCTATATGACCATGGAAGATGGTAGTGTAAGTATGGAAAGAGAGCAGCTGAGTCAGATGGCAAGCCGACAGATCACTTTCATCGATCATTTGGAAAAAGCAATGATGCGTATTGAAAATAAAACGTATGGTATCTGTCGTGTTACCGGTCAATTGATTGACAAGGCAAGATTAAGGGCTGTTCCTCATGCTACATTGAGCATTGAAGCGAAACAGACTATGAATAAATAAGACTAACTGTTTATGATATCAAAACCCCGTTTAGCTTCCCGCCAGACGGGGTTTTTCTTTTGTGTTGTATATCTTACCGTTGACTTGCGATCAACAAATTCAGATCAGTGTACTTCAGATTAAAGCGTTGGCTGAGATAAAAATTAGTCAGTGAGCCTTTAAAAAGATAAATACCATTGCGTAAATGTATCTGGTGCCAGAGAAGATTCTCAAACCCGCCTTCCTCGCCAGCTTCTAATAATAATGGCATCAAGACATTGCTTATTGCCTGCGATGCTGTACGGGAAAACCCGGATGGAATATTTGGAACACAATAATGTATCACCCCGTATTTCATAAAAATGGGATGCTCATGAGAGGTGATCTCAGATGATTCAAAACAACCACCCCTGTCGATACTGACATCTATCACTACCGAACCTGGCCGCATATTACTTACCATCTCTTCATTAACCACCATGGGTGTTCTGCCAGTTTGCGATCCTAATGCACCTACTGCCACTTCACAGGTTTTTAATTGTTTGGCAAGCATTCGTGGTTCTATTACGGAAGTCCATAACCGATGGCCGATATTATTCTGCAACCGCTTCAACCGGTAAACGCTGTTATCAAATACTTTTACTGAAGCTCCTAATGCCAGGGCCGCTCTTGCAGCATACTCTCCTACTATTCCGGCACCAATTATAATAACTTTAGTTGGTGCAATACCTGAAATCCCTCCCAGCAAAACGCCTTTACCATGATTGGCTGAACCTAGATATTGTGCGGCGATCAGCATTACTGCGCTTCCGGCAATTTCACTCATACTGCGAACGATCGGATAAGAATCACTATCGTCTTTCAAATTTTCAAAAGATATTGCCGTTACTCTTTTATCCATCATCGTTTCCAGAATCTCAGCCTTCATTACAGAAATATGTATAGGAGAAATGATGACCTGATTTAGTTGTAAAAGAGGTAAGTCCTCATCAATAATAGGTGCACTTTTTACAAGGATGGGTGCTTTAAAAACCGTCTCTCTGTCGTAAACAATTTTTGCCCCAGCCTCGCTATAGTCTTTGTCACGAAAATGTGAAGCTTCGCCGGCATTGTGTTCAATCATTACCTGGTGGCCATTATTGATCAAAACACTTACTGCATCGGGAGTTAATGCAATCCTGTTTTCCTGAAAAGCAATTTCTTTTGGAATACCAATCATCATTCCCTGTACTTTGGGTTTAATATCCAGCGTTTCTTCTAAAGTCTCGTAGCTGAATGAAGTACTTATTTTAGGCTTTTGCTGGCTCATTAAGTTGATTGCTGGTTAAAAATTTCGGAGTCGAAAGTATTAATCAGGAAGTTTTTTAGCTATTCCAAATGTACTCAATTTTCAGCGATTTTTATCCTTCTTGTTTTCTCATCTACAAGTTCTAAATAGACATGTACTGTATTGTCAGGGAAAACCCCCGGAGCTTTTTCAGGCCACTCTACCAGACAGATAAACCCACTAAAAAGGCAGTCTTCCACACCTGCCCGGATAGTTTCCTCTTCATCTTTCAACCGGTAAAGATCCATATGAAACAGCAATCGCATGGTTCCTTCACAATCATATTTATACTCATTAATTATTGGAAAAGTTGGACTGCTGATTACATCTTTTACACCTTTTACCTGACACAAGGCATGAATAAAAGTAGTTTTGCCAGCACCCATTTCTCCATGAAAGGCGAATACTTTTCCGCTTTCATTTTTTTCCCAAAACGCCCTTGCTACTTTTTTTATTTCATTCAATGAGAAAGTCAATTCCATAATTCAAATTTACAGCGTTATAGCAACCATGTTGTAAACATTTTCCGTTTATTAAAATAGCAGCAACTATTGTTTGGGTAATTTTGTGCTATGGAAACAGTTCAATGGAAAGTAGACGGAATGGATTGCACCAGCTGTGCCCTTACAATTCACAAGTACCTGGAAAAGCAGGGGATGAAGAATGTAAAAGTGAATTTTGGCACTGGTGATGTTGCATTTGAATTAAACGATATAAAAAAAGAAGATGACCTGGCAAAAGGTATAAAAGATCTTGGCTATAAAATACAAAATGCGGATCATTTGCATGGACTTAGCCACGATGATGAACATACCGGATTTTTGTCAACTCATTTACAACGCTTCTGGTTTTGTCTTCCCTTTACCGCTGTGCTTATGTTGCACATGATTCCGGGATTGCATATACACTGGCTGATGAATCATTGGGTGCAATTAGCACTTACCATTCCTGTTTACATTGTAGGGATGAGCTTTTTTGGCAAAAGTGCATGGAAAAGTATACGCAATGGAATGCCCAATATGAATGTGCTGATTGCGATTGGCTCTACAGCAGCATTTTTTTATAGCTTATACGGGTCTCTTACAGGACAAGCTGAACAATATATGTTCTATGAAACAGCCGCCACCATCATCACACTTGTTTTCCTGGGAAATTATTTAGAAGAAGCTTCTGTAAATGCCACACAAAGAGAGTTAAATCAATTGGCTAAATCACAAAAAGTGATGGCCAATATGATTGCTTTTGATGATGAACATAAAGAACAAATCTTTCCCGTTGAAAACACAGCACTGAGGGTTGGTGATTTAATCTTAATAAAAAGTGGCGAACAGGTACCGATTGACTCCAAAATTATCTGGGGTGATGTACAAGTTAACGAAGCAATTATTACTGGTGAAAGTGTGCCAGTTCATAAAGTAAAAAAAGATAAACTGATTGGTGGAAGTCTGATTAGTGATGGCACTGCAAAGGCACAGGTAACTGCTGTGGGAAATGACACTGTATTATCAGGCATTATTAACATGGTAAAACAAGCGCAGGGCGAAAAACCTCCTGTACAGCAGCTTGCAGATAAGATCAGCGCCATATTTATTCCAATCGTTTTAGGAATTGCTGCCCTGACGTTGATTCTAAGCTGGATTTATTTAAAGGACTTTACACCAGCTTTGATGCGAAGCATTGCCGTACTGGTAATTGCCTGTCCTTGTGCTATGGGTTTAGCCACACCTGCTGCTATTGCCGTAGGGCTTGGCCGTGCTGCTAAAACCGGTATTCTGTTTCGTAATGCTACAAGCCTCGAAACGTTTAAGGATATCAAGAGAGTGGTATTTGATAAAACCGGAACATTAACCACAGGAAAATTTAAAGTAGCAAACTTCCAATCGCAAATTGAAGAGGCTCAGTTCAAGCTGGCCACATATAGCCTTGAAAAATATTCTAATCATCCGATTGCAAAAGCAATTACTGAGGAATGGAAATCGAAAGATGAAATCCGCTGGAAAAAAATAGAAGAGGTAAAAGGTTTCGGCATGAAAGCGGAAGATAATGATGGCAACATCTGGTGGGCAGGTTCATTCAGAATAGCTGATAAACTAACAACAGATGATACACATAATGTTTATATAACAAAAAATGATTCGCTGATTGGCTGGATTGATGTAAAAGATGAAACACGACCGGAAGCGAAAGCAGTTATCAATTATCTGCACAGCAAAAACATTGAAACCATTTTATTAAGCGGCGACCGTTTGGAAAAATGTAATCAACTTGCCGCAGAACTGAATATTGATACCGTTATTGCAGAACAGACTCCCGAACAAAAATTAGTGAAGATAACTGAGTTGAGTTCCGAATCGCCAACTGCTATGGTTGGCGATGGCATTAATGATGCACCGGCTTTAGCAAAAGCAACCATTGGCATTTCAATGAACGATGCTTCGCAGATAGCTGTTCAGTCTGCACAAGTAGTATTAATGAACAATGGTTTAAAAAATCTTCCGACAGCTTTAGGTTTGGGAAAACATACTTACATCACTATCAAACAAAATCTTTTCTGGGCTTTTGCCTATAATATTGTTGCTATTCCTGTTGCTGCCTTTGGATTCCTTACTCCTACTTTTGGCGCATTGGTAATGGGATTAAGTGATGTTGTGCTTGCTATTAATTCTGTTCGTCTGTTCGTAAAGAAAGTGGTGTAATACCGATTGAACATCCGTAATTAAACAATTGCCTTTGGTAAAAACGGCTACATCATCGGCATCCTACCTGAAATATTTTGGAATAAATTAATACACACAAAAGGTATAAATTCACAGCATACGATGGCGGATATTCATTCCATATTAAAACAATACTGGGGCTATGATTCATTTCGTCCTCTGCAAGAGGATATTATTAATACGATTCTTGAGGGCAAGGACACTTTAGCGTTAATGCCAACAGGTGGAGGAAAATCATTATGCTACCAGGTTCCGGCAATGGTAAAAGATGGATTATGCCTTGTAGTCTCTCCCCTAATTGCTTTGATGAAAGACCAGGTAGAAAACCTTCGTAGAAAAGGAATAACGGCTTTTGCTGTTTATTCCGGCATGAGCCGTAAGGAAGTAATCAACACCTTTAAAGTAGCAGGCGAAAGCAATTGCAAATTCTTATACGTTTCGCCTGAACGATTAGAATCAGCATTGTTTAAAGAATATCTACCGGGTTTAGGAATAAATTTGATTGCTGTTGACGAAGCACATTGCATTTCGCAGTGGGGCTATGATTTCCGTCCTCCTTATTTACGTATCGCTGCACTTCGGGAGGAATTGCCTGATGTAGCAATGCTTGCATTAACGGCTTCAGCCACTCCTGAAGTACAAAAAGATATTTGCGAAAAACTGGAATTTCAAAATCCCCAAACTTTCCGTCAATCATTTGAAAGAGCAAACCTTTCTTACAGTGCCTTTAAAGTTGATGCTAAAATTAACAAAATAATTGAAGTATTGCGAAAAGTAAACGGCACTTCAATTGTGTATTGCAAAAGCAGAAGAAGAACAAAAGAGCTGAGTGAACTTTTACAGTTGCAACAAATTTCGGCAGACTATTATCATGCGGGTCTTGCACAAGAAGAGAGAAGTAAAAAACAGGAAGCATGGATCAATAATAAAACAAGAGTAATCGTTTGTACCAATGCATTTGGAATGGGTATTGATAAACCTGATGTCCGTACAGTAATTCATGCAGACGTTCCTGATTGTTTGGAAAATTATTATCAGGAAGCTGGTCGTGGTGGAAGAGATGGCAAAACCGCATATGCTGTACTTTTATACGATGACCGGGATATTCATGAATTGGAAAAGCTGGCTGATCTGCGGTTTCCTTCTTTAGAAGACATCAGAAATGTCTATCAAAGTGTTGCCAATTACTTACAAATACCAACCGGCAGCGGCGAAGGACAATATTTTGATTTTGACCTGGCCGATTTCTTAAAAAAATTTAAACTTGAAGGTCACACTACTTTGTATTCGCTTAAAGCATTAGAGCAGGAAAACCTGCTTACATTCAATGAACAGGTTTTTAATCCGGCAACAGTAGTATTTACTACTGATAAAAACCACGTAAGGAATTTTGAGAATGATAACCCTAAACTGGATGAAATTATAAAAACTTTGCTAAGAGCATACGAAGGTATCTTCGATCAGCCTGCTTCTATTTCAGAAAAGATGATGGCAGGCTTACTAAAAATTGATGTCGAAGAAGTAAAAAGACAACTATCCCTTTTACATCAAATGGGTATTATCGAATACCAGTCGCAAAAAGACACTCCACAACTTTTCTTAGCAGTAAACCGGATCAAAGCAGAGGATGTAAGGATTGACATGGCGGCTTACAACAAAAGAAAAGAACAGTTTCAGCGTAGAATGAAACAAATGATTCGTTTTGTAGATGAAACCGCTGAATGCCGAAGTAGAATAATCGGCGCTTACTTTGGAGACGAAAAAATAAAAGCTTGCGGAATCTGTGATAATTGTCTTCGACAAAAGGCATCTGCGCTAAGCAAAGAAGAATTTGACACCCTGCATCACCGCATTATCAATATCATAAAGTATGAACCTTTACATACTAAAGATTTGCTATTAAAATTGAATGGGGTTAAGAAAGAAAAAGCCTGGAAGGTTATTGAATTCCTCCAGGCTGAAAATAAAATAAGCGTAAACAAAACGGGATTAGTCTCCCTTAACTGATCATACAGTTTTAATTATAATAATGACCAGAAATGCTACACTCAACATTGTCCAAAAAACTAATTTTCTCATTTTAGTAGGCTTGTAGTTTAAGTAATACATATTAATAGAAAGCTTATTCAACTTTTTACTACAAATACTATCGCATATCAGGCAGCAGCCAAATAAATATTAATAGTTAGAATCTTAACCGTGGATTTTATAGATAAAGGATTAAAAGTTGACTAGAGATGTATCAACACAATATTAAAGACAAGCAGCCAATTGTTTTTAAAATTACTAAAAATATATTCTAAAACAAACTTTTCCGGCTTCTGCTTCTGCCACCTAAACCCAATACTCCAAGTAATGTCCGGAGAATGCTGTTTCCTGCAGTTCTTGTCATGCTTTTTACTGTTGGATCATCAAAAAATCCTTTTTCTTTTTTGGCCGGTGCTTTATTGGTAGCTTTTTCTTTTCCCGCCTGTTGCTTTTCCTTTTCATCCCGTTCAGCAGCTTCTTCTAACTTTTC
>JBBSJN010000017.1:0-26028 GCA_038257235.1 Chitinophagales bacterium | reverse complement strand
TATTTTTCCCAGTACAAATCAATAGAGTTAGTTCAGATTGTTCTGTCATTCCGGCCCTGAGCTGGAATCCTTCTCAGGTTATATAACAACAGAACAAAAAAGATCCCGGCGCTCGGCCGGGATGACTGTAGGTTTGTTTTATAAATGTTTTACATCAGGTCCTTATCATGTAACTGATACTTCTCTTTTAGCTTCCGCATCACTTCGTCCATGGATGCACGGTGGTCTTTGGGGTTCCAGTCGCCCCGTTCCCATTTTTCCAGTTCTTCATTTATATGTTTTTCCTGCAGGGCAGAGAGTTTGTTCACCAGAATCTCACTCATTTCCCGTTGTTTGGTATAGAATACTTTTTTCTTTTCGAAATTGACTTCTTTGTCTTTCCGCATTTCATTTTCAGAAGCTGCCATTTGCATCAGTTCATCTTTGGCCAATGCCACATCATAAGGCCCTACTGGCATAATCAGTTTGGCAACAATGGGGCCCGTTTCTATTACAATTATTAAAACTGTTACTAAAAAACAAGCCCACCACACACTGCTTTCTTTTTGACTCAGGTCAGATAAGGCTTTATTCCTTTCCAGGAAGCCCATATTGGCAGCAGCTGTTGTTTCAAACAGTTTTCTTTTTTCTTCCAATGTGCTTTGTGCTGTACCGAGCAAGCTATCCTGTTTGGCAATACCGTCTGTTAATGCCAGCAATTCAGGATTGTATTGTTCCACCGCTTTGTTATAGGCATCCTGTTTCAGTCTTGTTATGTTTTCGATGCCCCGCTGTCCGGAGCCACCCGTACCATCTGCTTCGGCTAAATACGATTGTTGCAACTGGTGCAATGTATCTTCTATCGCCAGCTTGCGGTTGGTAAGGCGGTTTCTTTCATCCGTGGTTTGTTGGGTGAGTGCTGCATTTTCCCGTTGCAATAAACTGTCATTCACCTGTACCTTCTTATGCAGGTTCTCCACCATCTGGGTGTTTATCTCTTTGTCAAATATTTTCATTTCTAATGGTCTTGCAATGGTAAGACCAATGAGTAAGGCCAATGCAATACGGGGTAGCACCATCCAGATCTGTTTACGTTTGCTTACACCATACTTCCGCATGGTGGATACCAGGAAGCGGTCAAAATTAAAAATGATCAATCCCCACAGTAATCCAAAGCCAATGGCCATCCACCAGTTGCCAAAAACAGTGTACAGGGCATAGCCACCACTAAGGGCTGCCAATAAAAAAGTGGCGAGTAATACTCCACCCAGTCCGGCATATTTTGTTTGCTCGGAGGGGTGTTGTTTTAATAAAGGCTGATGAACTCCGGCACACCACCAGAGAAACTTAGTGTCGGAAGGTTTGCGTTGTGTGCCAAATGAATCATAAGAATATAATTCTGTTGGCTGGCTGTTGTTGTCAGCAGTCATGCTAATAAGTTTACAATAAATAAAAAGATGTTGGTGGTTGAAGCCTGAATGTTTGTAAACGAAGGGAGCAAAGGTTAATTGCAAATGGGGTGTTAATATAAAACTGCTTTTATAATCTCCCACAAAGACACAAAGAAGAAATGAGATTTGCTGACGCAAATGGTTTTGTTAGCCACGAATGTCATGAATGGGATGATCGCTTCGCAGTTTTTTTGCCACAGAGGGAAAATAAAGAATAAACCACAGAGGACACAGATTTAGGCACACGGAGTATTTGCTTACGCAAATGTTTTTTTGCCATAGATTAACACAGGTGGTTGCTTGCGCAACGATGGTGAGCCACGCATACTTCGACAAGCTCAGTACACATATGAAACGAATGATTTGCTAAACGCAAATGTTTTTACCACAGATCAATTTTAAAATTAATATATTTTAAAAAGATAAAATAAAGCTGAAAAAATAGCATAAAAATACCGAACTATTATTTTATAAAAAAAGTTGAAGGGTTTCTTCTCGTTGGCTTCCAAAGGGTTCTGTAGAGGAGTAAATAAAAATTGCATATTAATAAAAAACTGGCATCCGGCTTGCTAAAGGGGGAGTGATGAAAGAGACCATCTTCTATATTCTGCTGAATTTTAAAACACCAAAAGGCTTCGAGAGTTTTGGAAAATTTATCATAGGCAATCGCCGTAATATGGCCTATCCACTTTTCAAAAAAATGAAAGGCAGCTCAGTTGTAGATGATTCCTCAATGCTAACTATGGAACTGCGGGAGACCGTCAATGAACTTCCGCTCAATGTCAAGATCATGACTTGCACATTGGAAGAGTTGGCTGAAAATTGCAGCCTTATCACCAAAGAAAAATTTAAAGTGGTAAACCTGGAAAGGAGATGATCTTTCTTTAAACAATTATGTCTTCTTTTCACACTAAATACATAAAAGGCCGGTAATTTACTCCTGTAAATTTTCCAGCCTTCCTGATTTTTTTTGGGTGTTTACTTTTCCATTTTTCAAGTTAATTACTGAACCGGAATCTTTTTTGCATTTCGAGTCAACCATTCCTGATAACTTAATAAGTCAGGGTTCAGTTTTCTTGAAAGGGATATATCCCGTTTATTGTTTAGTTCCACATTAAATTCATCAAAGAACTGGAACATGTTGCCCAGATCATCTGCCCCCGGAAAACCAAAGCTCCTAAATACTGCAGCGGGAATTTTGTTATAAGTCACTGTTTCGCCCATGGCCTTTCCCATTCCCTCGGCCATTTCTTTTCCTGTAAGATGTTCTCCGGCAATTCCAATTTCTTTATTAATATAATTATCGCCGGCTTTGAAAATACCCAAGGCACATTTGCCAATATCTTCTGCTGCTATTCCCGCCATTTTTGCATCACCTATCGGCAACGTTATGGACAGTTTCCCATCTTCGTCTCTTTTTGGTCCCAGCCCGAAATAGATATAATTATCCCAATAAAAAGAAGTATGTAAAAAAGTGGTGGGCACATCTGCATCTTTAAAAAACTGATTAGATTCTCCCTTAGCATCTAAATGCGGCACCTTGTATTTCTCCATCAGGGTTGGCATACGTTCATCGTCGAGTGGTATAAATTTTCGGGTGTCTTCAAGAGTGGACCAAATGGCATGTTGTAAACCGGCTTTTTTTGAAGCTTCGGCAAATAAGGCCGCCTCAGCACTTTCCCTTTCAGGCGAAAAATGTTCCCAGAAAAAAGTAACGAAAAAAGCACCGTAAGCTCCTTGAAGCGCCTGGTGAACAGAGGCAGGATCACTAAGATCTCCCTGCACTAATTCAGCTCCGGCGGCAGCCAGTGCTTTTGCTTTATCGCTATTGATATCCCGGGTAACGGCTCTTGCAGAAAACTCACCGTTTTTGTCTTCGCAGATTGCTCTTACCAACCCACCCCCCTGGGCACCGGTGGCACCAAATACTGTAATAACTTTTTTGGCAGACATATTTTTTTTTAAGATTAAAAAATACAGAAATAAACGGGTTATTCTAAAGTTAAAGATAATTAAAGACGGTAAGCGGTTATTGCTAAAATAATAAAGCTGTATTTATAAAAAAAAATAGTATTCAGGCTGCTACTCTTTGTAAAATAACTTTACAGGGAATTGTAGAAGTAACTTTTATATAATGTCTGGAGTGGAGTGGTATGGCAAAATAATCTCCGGGAACCAACTGGTGTATCTTGTTTCCAACAACAATATCGCAAGTGCCTTCTATGATTAAAAAACGTTCATGTTCATCGTCATGCACTTCCTGAGGAGCCATTTCTTTCAGCCACACGATGGCAGTAATTGCTTTTTCGGAATACCCGATAATTTTTGCAAATACGTCTTCTGTTCCGGGAGATACCATATCAGCTCTGTTTAACCAGGATTCATAATCCGCCGATGTTGATTCGTCGTTCAGTAACGGAGGTTCCGTAACAGGTTCCCCATTTTGTAATCGTTCTGTATAATTAATAGTAGCCATTAAGAATGGCCTGATGACAGGGTCGGGTGCAATTGCATTCTGCATGGCCATTGTTTCAAAGGCTTCGCTGATAGCATCTATCTCCTGCCGGATGGCCGGATCTGCCGCTGCCCTTTCCTCCACTTCATTTTGCTCGGCAACGCTGGCCGTGCCCAGAACATATTGTTCTAAAATACCCGATTCAATATATTCTTTACTGTTCATTATTTTGTAGCATTCTGTTTTAGATTCGACATGGCCGATTTAATACTATTATTTATGACGGATACTGTTGTTTGCAAAGTGGTGGCAGCTTCGTTGTAATTTAATCCATGATAATATACCAGATCAAATGCTGTGTGCTGTAAAGGTTCATCAGCAAATGGGCGAACGCCACTGTTTGTGTTTACTTCTTCCCAGGCTGTTTTCCGGACAATACCAGAAAGCCAGGTAAATAAAGAACTGTTAGAAGGATTATACTGTTTGGCCTGTTGCCAGAATTTGATAAAACTGTTATGTAAAATACTTTCTGTCCGTTTTTTTTCATTCGTTATTCTGCTGATAATACCTGTTAAGGCTGGCGCATATTTATCGTATAAAATACCTAGCGAATACTGGTCCCCTTGTTTTATGGCTTCAGCCAGTTGCATATCATCAGTTGTTGTCATGGGGGAATTGGAGCTCATAAAAATTATCAGCAATAAAAAAGTTATCCTGAAAGGTAAAATTAGCGATTAACAGCTTATTAATATTTTAATTCATTTTTTTTATTGTAAGACAGGCTGAAATAAACAACTTTACGGTTTAATTCTCCTCTCCCGGTTTTGTTACGGCTTTTGACATATCATATTCATTAATAAATGTCAATCTGTCAAATGTATTGGCTTTGGAACAATGCTTGCAAAGTGGGGAGTAATAAATAAACAATGGTTGATGTAGTGCCGGTTTGTAGGCATAAGTTTGCAGCCATTCATAATTCTTAATTCATAACTCTTAATTCATAAAATGGTACAGGAACAAGGCACAATATCCATCAATACGGAGAACATCTTCCCCATTATAAAAAAGTTTTTATACAGCGACCATGAGATCTTTCTGCGGGAGCTGGTGAGCAATGCTGTGGATGCTTCGCAGAAAATGAAGCGGTTAGCTACACTCGGCCATTATAAAGGAGAGCTGGGTGAACTGAAAATTCAGGTGGCTTTTGATGCTGATGCAAAAACCATCACTATTACTGATAATGGTATCGGTATGACAGCAGAGGAAATAAAGAAATACATTAACCAAATAGCTTTCTCCGGAGCAACGGAGTTCATGGAAAAGTTTAAGGAGGCTAAAGATGCCAACGAGATCATCGGTCGCTTTGGTCTGGGCTTCTATTCAGCATTTATGGTGGCAGATAAGGTGGAGATTGAAACCCTTAGCTACCAGGAAGGTGCAGAACCTGCCAAATGGACCTGCGATGGAAGTACCAGTTTTGAAATAAGCGATGGCAGCCGTACCGAAAGAGGTACTACCGTTACTTTATTCATTAATGAAGATTCAACAGAGTTTTTAGAAAAACATCGCCTCCAATCTATACTAGATAAGTATGCAAAATTTTTACCAGTACCGGTGCAGTTTGGTACTAAAACAGAATCAGTACCTGACGGAGAAGATAAAGACGGCAAGCCGCAGTACAAGAGCATTGAGGTTGATAATATCATCAATAATACCAATCCCATCTGGACGAAGACTCCTTCATCATTAACAGATGAGGACTATCTTTCTTTTTACCAGGAGTTGTATCCTTTTCAGGAAGAGCCATTGTTCTGGATACACCTGAATGTTGACTATCCATTCAACTTAACTGGTGTGCTGTACTTTCCCAAACTGAAAAATGATTTTGAGATCACCAAGAACAAGATCAAACTATTCAGCCGCCAGGTATTTATTACAGATGAAGTAAAGGATATAGTGCCGGAATTCTTATTGTTGTTACATGGTGTTATTGATTCACCGGATATTCCATTGAACGTAAGCCGTTCGTTTTTACAGGCAGATAGCAATGTAAAAAAGATCAACAGTTATATCAGTCGTAAGGTGGCAGAGAAATTACAAGAGTTATATAACAAAGACAGAAAGAACTTCGAAGACAAATGGAATGACATTGGCATCTTTGTTAAGTACGGTGCATTGAGTGATGAGAAGTTTTATGAGAAAGCTAAAGACTTTTTATTATTGACGAATACGAACAATGAACACTATACTTTGACAGAATACGAAGCAAAAGTAAAAGACTTCCAGACGGATAAGAATGGCAACAAAGTTTATCTCTACACAGCAGACGCAGAACACCAGCACAGTTATATACAGGCAGCGCAGAAGAAAGACTATGATGTGTTGCTGATGAACAGTCCCATTGATAATCACTTTATACAATTCATCGAATCGAAGCTGGAGAAAACACAGTTGAAGAGAGTGGATGCAGAAATACTGGATAAATTAATTGAGAAAGAAGATACAGCGAAGCATAACTTAACAGAAGATGACACAAAGAAACTGATGGAGATATTTGATAAGGCAATCGGCAATAAAGCAATGAAGGTGGAAGTGGAGAGTTTGCCTGCTGATGCGATGCCGGTTACACTAACAGAAGAAGAATGGATGCGCCGCATGAAGGATATGAGTAAAATGGGCGGTGGAGGAGGTATGAACTTCTATGGTGCTATGCCGGATAACTTTAAAGTGGCTGTGAATGCTAATCATCCATTGATCAATAAGATACTTGGTGCAGAAGAAGCACAGCAAACAGTATTAGCGAAACAGGCTTTTGATCTGGCATTGCTTGCGAAGGGAATGTTGAAGGGAAAAGATTTGACGGAGTTTGTGGAAAGAAGTGTGGGAGTGCTGTAGTTGTCACTGCGATATAAATAAATGAAGCCACTAATTGGGGCAGGGTATATCTTTTACGGTATAGGTATGGTGATGGTGCAGGCATTAAACGGTGCTGGTGATACAAAGACACCAACATGGATCAACCTGTTTGGGTTTTGGTTGTTCCAAATTCCCTTTGCATGGATAATGGCCAAAACTTTTGATTTGGGACCCATGGGTGCTTTCATTGCTATTCCGGTAGCTGAGGTGTTTATGGCACTGGTGGTCTGGTATTATTTTAAAAAAGGGAAGTGGAAGGAAGTAAAAATTTAGCAGTAATAAATATTGTGCAATGCTTCATGGTGATAGAGAAGCTAAACATTTCTAACTTAGTGCCATATTACTGATTATGAGTAACGTTATTGATCAAAACAGGCTGCGCCAGGTATTTTTTATAATTATTATACTGTTGCTGGGAATATTGCTTTTTATAGAACTGCAATCCTTTCTTCCGGCTATACTTGGTGCAGTTACTATTTACATATTGCTGCATAAATGGATGGACTATTTAACTGAAAAGAGAAAATGGCGAAAAGACTTAACATCTGTATTGCTCATGCTGTTTGCATTTATAGTTATACTGCTACCTGTAGGCTTGCTCATAAATATGCTTTCATCAAAAGTAACTTATGCTGTACAGCACTCATCAGAATTAATTGTAGCATTGAAGAAGGTAGTTGCCAATATTGAACAGCAGTATAATATAATTCTGGCAAGTGAGTCGAATTTGAATAAGCTTGGGGGTATTATTTCGCAAAACCTGCCAAAGATAGTAGGAGCTACATTCAACACCTTAACTACTATTTTCTTTATGTTTTTCATTCTCTACTTTATGCTGGTCAACAACCGGAAGATGGAGAAATCGATATATGAATACATGCCTTTAAGTGATGAGAACGTTGTGAAGCTGGAAAAGGAAGTGCATTCAATGGTAATGTCCAATGCGATTGGTATCCCGTTAATAGCTTTTGCACAAGGCGTCGTTGGGTTAATAGGTTATCTTATCATTGGCGTAAATGAACCCTTCTTTTGGTTTGGCGTTACCTGTATCGCAGGTATGTTGCCGGTAGTGGGTGCAGCATTGGCATATATACCCATGGCTGTAATAGCATTTGCTAACGATAGAACAGGTCAGGGAATATTCTTACTCGTTTATGGTTTTGGGGTTATTGGTGTTATAGATAATGTGCTGCGGTTTACATTATTAAAGAGGTTAGCAGATGTTCATCCCCTTACAACGGTATTCGGGGTTATTATTGGTTTAAATCTTTTTGGCTTTATTGGATTAATATTTGGTCCGTTGCTGATTTCATTATTTATGTTGTTGCTTAAAATTTACTCTTCGGAGTTTGTTACCAAGCAGCGGAATGCCAGTGAGATCATGGAGAATTAATAATAAGAAAAGCCTGTAATAATATTTTACCCTTAGGCATCGTAGTTATCCCCGTATGAATTTGAAGTACTGTGACGTACTTCTTCGTAAATCCCTATAAAACAGTAGTTTATTTCTTGCATAAGTGACAATTGCATAATATTTTGCAACACCTTACGTTTTTAAATCCAATCTGAGGATATAACAACTGAAAGGAAGTAATACCGAAGAAAAACCGTACCCAAATTGAGAAACCTATTTATTCCATTATCCGTGGGATTAATGTGTACATCGTTTACCATTATCCCAACAGAGCAGCCAACTGTCAGCAGCCCGATTGCTATAACAGTTTCGCAGCTGCTGATTACGGACTCCACATTACATATTGACGATAAAGCAAGGGGATTGTATAGTGCAATGAACCTTGATGAATACGGTTTGTCTGCCGAAGCATTTGACTATGCTTGGAAGGGTTATCAGGAATTGCTGGAGAGCAATAAGATTCGCCGCACCAATTATCTTACCATCTGTGATTTCAGTCAATCTTCGGGAAAAAAGCGTTTGTACATAATAGATATATCAAATCAACGTTTGGTAACGAATACGTATGTAGCCCACGGGAAAAATTCTGGTGGCGAATTCGCTACTAATTTTTCTAATAAGCCTGAGTCATTGCAAAGCAGCCTGGGTTTTTATGTAACAGGCAACACTTATATCGGAAAACACGGACTGTCATTACGCATCAATGGTGTAGATCCCGGCTATAATGATAAAGCATTAGAAAGAACAATTGTGATTCATGGTGCAGCTTATGTAGATCCTGCAAGAGCAAAGGCCGGCATTTTTATGGGTCGCAGCTGGGGATGCCCTGCTGTGCCACAACAGGAGTCTGCAACAATCATCAATACAATAAAAGAAGGCACTTGTTTATTTATATATCATCCCGGCAAGAATTATTTGCTTGGCTCTAAAATACTAAACGGCTGATTGGACACATAACAAGGATGGATGATAACACAAGGCCCAACTTACCCTATGGTTGGGCTTTTGTTTTTTCTACTTGCAAGAAAAAATCAACTTATAATTTACTGATGTATTGTTGAATGGTGATGGCACTCATCCATGTCATGGCGGCTACTACCAACCAACCGATAATTTGCAATGCCATTGGATGTTTATATTGGCGCATTATAGATTGTTTGTTTGCGGCAACCAGCATTACTGCTAAAGCAATTGGTAAGATGATTCCGTTTACGGCTCCGGCGAATATTAATAACTTAACAGGGTTCCCAACGATTACAAAAATGACAGTTGATAAAATTATAAAACAGCTAATCACAATCTTTTCATTGCTTTTAACAGCAGGAACCAATGTCTTCCAAAAAGACACGGAGGTAAACGATGCTCCGATTACAGAAGTGATGGCAGCACTCCACAACACAATACCAAAGAATTTATAACCCAACTCTCCCGCAGCAGATTGAAAAACCGAAGCAGCAGGATTGCCTGTTGCCAGGTGGATGCCTTGCGAAACAACACCCAATGCAGCGAAGAATAACATGAACCGCATTAATGAGGTGATCAATATTCCGCTGACGGAGCTTCTTGTTATCTGTGGAATGCTTCCCTTTCCTTTTATACCCGCATCAATTAAGCGATGGGCTCCTGCAAAAGAAATATATCCGCCAACGGTGCCACCTACCAGTATCACAATTTTCATCACATCAATTTTTTCAGGCCAGATAGTTCTGTATAAAGCTTCGCCAACGGGAGGATATGATGTAAATGCAATATATACAGTTAACCCAATCATTACCAGGCCCAATATTTTTACGAAGTTGTCGATCAGTTTACCAGCTTCTTTGTGCCAGAAAATTCCTAAGGCAATTAGGCAACTGATAATGGCACCGATCTTTGGATCAATACCTGTTAATACATTTAATCCTAATCCCGCACCGGCAATATTGCCGATATTGAAAACCAATCCGCCAAATGCAATCAATGCGGCCAAAAAAAAGCCAAGTCCGGGAAAGACTTTATTAGCAATGTCCTGTGCCCTGTTCTCACTTACAGTTACTATGCGCCAGATGTTTAATTGTGCACCGATGTCCAACAAAACAGAAATAAGAATTATAAAACCAAAGCTTGTCAATAATTGCTCAGTGAACAAAGCTGTTTGGGTAAGAAAACCCGGGCCAATGGCTGAAGTGGCCATTAAGAATGCAGCGCCGAGTATCGCAGAATTTTTTTTCAAACTTCTGTAATTAATTTTTGAATTGCTTTTGCAAATTCCACTGCATGGTCTCCATCCCCATGTATGCAAATTGTTTCTGCTTTAATTGGAATTGATTTGCCTGAGACTGTGGTTACGATTCCGTCTTTTATCATTTGTGATACTTGCTGAACCACTTTGCCTGCATCATTGATTAAAGCATTAGGATTTGATCGGGGTGTAAGCGAACCATCATCCTGGTAAGTACGGTCAGCAAAAACTTCGCTGGCTGTTTTTAATCCAATAGTATTTGCTTCGCTGATAGAATGGCTGCCACTTAATCCAAAAAGAATAAGGTTGCTGTCAAACTCTTTTACGGCTTTTGCAATTATTGCAGCAGTCAATGCATCTTTAGCCGCCATATTGTATAATGCTCCATGAGGCTTTACATGTTTTATTATTTTGTCAAAACTATCTGCTACTTCGCTAAAAATAATTAGCTGTTGTGTTATTAAATCATACAGGTCATCAACTGGCAGATTGATTTCAGTTCTGCCAAAATTTTCCCTGTCATAAAAGGAAGGATGTGCGCCGATGGAAACATTATGCTTCAGACATGTTTCTATTGTTTGTTGTATCGTATCAATATCACCAGCATGATAACCGCAGGCAATATTGGCAGAAGTAATAAATGGAATGATCTCTTCATCATTGCCAATGCCTTCGCCGAGATCGCAGTTTATATCTGGTTTCATTTAATTTAATTGCTTGAAATATTCCTTTATTCTGAAAGTACAGGCATTTTGAAGCTGTAACAAATGTTGTTGTTGTTTTATATAAAGCTCTTCTGCATTTTGTTGATCAGTTAACCTGAATTGTATCTTATCTCCTGATTTTAGTTGAGCTAGTTTTGAATGATGGGCAGAAATTATATGTCCGACTCTGGGATAACCACCTGTTGTTTGGTGATCGGCCATTAAAATAATCAATTTGCCATCGGGTAATAATTGAATAGTTCCAAAACTTACAGCAGATGAAATCACTTCCTCATTTGTAGTGGTGGTTAAAGGAATATTATTTAACCTGTAACCCATCCTGTCTGACTGTTGTGATAATTCAAAAGAGTGTGATGTTACTTGTTCTTTTGATTCAGTAGTAAGTCTGTTCCATTCAAATCCGGGTAAAATATGGAAAAGATGAGAGGCTTCTTCATTCTGAAAAGATGAGGGTACCCTTATATCTGCTTTCCATGGCAGTACTGAAAATTCTTTTTGTGTTACAGGATAAGGATAAGCAAGCCGTAATAGTATATGATCTTCTTTCTTCAATTTCCTGCCATTGAAGCCACCAACTTTTGCTTTCAGGTTAGTACTTCGGCTATTCATCCATTCTTTTACTGAAATGCCTCCTGCTACAGCCAGGTAAACTCTTGCTCCAGCAATTGGTTTATGAAACTGTAAAATATCGTTTTTGTTTACAATGATTGGATGTAAAACAGGAACCGGCTCTCCATTAATAGTTGGAGAAAAATCGGCACCACCCAAAGCAATTAATGCAGACTGTGAGAACATAATAGTAGCAGCTGGAAAATGCATTTCAAGTACTGCTTCTTTAGCATGATTACCAACCAATGCATTTGTTATTTGCATTTCATACTTATCCATTGCACCAGTTGGATTAATACCAAGGTGCTGGTTGCCATAGCGACCGCTATCCTGTATAGTATCTTGTATGCCTGCTTTAATAATCCTCATATTCTATTTTTGATATTGAATAAAACTGAACAGTGTCTTCAGCTCTCAGAAGTATTGGCTCAGTTCTGCCGGCATCGAATAGTTTCAAGGGTGTTCTTCCGATAATATGCCAACCACCCGGAGAAATAAGTGGATAGATGCCGGTTTGTTTGCCTGCAATGCCCACACTTCCTGCCGCTACAATATTTGGTTGTTGTTTTCTTGGCATGGCAATTTTTTCATCCACTTCACCCATGTAAGCAAAGCCCGGAAGGAATCCGATCATAAATACATTGTATGTTTTTTGGGTGTGAAGTGCAATCAGCTCTTCTCTGGAAATATTTTTTGCCGAAATAAATTGCTGCAGATCAGGAGCAAATTCTGCTTCGTAACAAACAGGTATTTTAATTAACCTTTTTTCAATTCTTCTTTCTGAAACAGGTTGCTTCATTTTTTCTTCAAGTAATTGCTTAACTGTTTCAAATGCAGTTTCAGTAACGGGATTATGTTGCCTGACTTTTAGTATATCATAATGAATAGTGAGAGAACTATATGCCGGCACAATATCAATAATACCCGGAAAAGGTTTACCCTTTAATTGATGAAACCGGCTGATGACTTCCTGGTTAATAGTCTGGTCAATTACATTTCCGAAGTCGATAGTGGCTGCAGCGTCACCAAGAGAAAAAATACGGTATGGAAATTTGTTTTGATTCATGTTTGGCAATTGAAGTTATACCAATTATTATAAATATATAGTCCATTAAAGAGCTTTGTATTTTAGTAATCGTAAAATACCGCAGATTGAATAGCATCGGATTTCATTCGCTTTATAAGCGGTATTAAAACTCTTGTTTGGCAATAAGAAACCAACTAATGCTTAATCAGTAACTTTACACCGATGGCGAGATTTAACAGCAGAGACAGTTTCAATTTATTATCCAAACTAACACCCCGTCGTGCATGGAACGGAGTAAAAGTACTTAGCAGCTATTATGTTTCTAAGTGGACTAAAAGACCGGTGCAATGGGGTTACCCGGTTTCTATTTCTTTTGAACCAACGACATCCTGCAATCTTCGCTGCCCGGAATGCCCCAGTGGCTTAAGAGCATTTACCCGGCCAACGGGTATGTTGCAAAAGGATTTTTTTACAGAAACGATTGATCAGCTTTCAAAGGAATTACTATACCTCGTTTTTTATTTTCAGGGGGAACCATACCTGAATCCATCTTTTCTGGATATGGTAGCCTATGCATCAAAAAAAAGAATCTATTCGGCTACATCTACCAATGCACATTATCTGAATGATGCGAATGCAAAAAGAACAATTGAAAGTGGATTGGACAGACTAATAATTTCTATTGACGGCACTACGCAGGATGTGTATCAGCAGTACAGAGTCGGTGGCACTTTATCGAAAGTAATAGAAGGAGCAAAAAATATTGTGAAATGGAAAAAGGAATTGAAAAGTAAAAAACCGTTTGTAGTGTTTCAGTTTCTCGTAGTAAAACCAAATGAACACCAGATAGAAGATGTAAAGAAACTTGCCAAAGAAGTTGGTGTAGATGATGTTTGGTTTAAGACTGCTCAGATTTATGATTATGAAAATGATCCGAACCAACTGATACCAACAATTGATAAATACAGCCGCTATAAGAAAACAGCAACAGGCCATCAGTTTAAGGGGAAGCTGCAAAATCATTGCTGGCGGTTGTGGCATGATCCTGTTATTACCTGGGATGGATTAGTAGCTCCTTGCTGTTTTGATAAAGATGCACAACATCAGTTGGGAGACTTAAAGAAAAAATCGTTTAAAGAAATCTGGAAAAGCGGAGAATACGGCCAATTCAGAAAAAAGATTACAGAAGGAAGAAAGAATATTGACATCTGTGCCAATTGTTCCGAAGGCACAAAAGTGTGGAGTAATGATTAAAAACTAAAAATTTTGCATGAACCTTCCATCACATCTTTCTACCCGCATACAATATCAGCATAAAGCGTTAGTGGATTTAATTGACGGTCTTTCTATCGAAATAGTGCGGCGGCAAGTGGTGGTCGGCAAGTGGTCCATTTTTGAAAATATAGTTCATTTACAAACCTATCAGCATTTTTTTATTGATCGTGTAAAACAAATATTGGAAACAGAAAACCCGTCATTTGAAAGATACACTGCTGATGCCGATTCTTTATTTCTTGATAATTGCGGAAAGACAACCCGGGAAATAATGCAGGACATGATTACGGTTCGAAAAGATATGGCCGCTGCCATGCTAGCTTACCCGGAATCAGTTCTTAACAGGAAAGGCACACACCCTGTATTCGGAACAATGACACTGCTGCAATGGCTTAATTTCTTTTTACTGCATGAAGCACATCACCTCTTTGCAATTTTTAAATTAAGGGTAGAGTTACAGAAGATTATGACTAAATAAAACGTATCATTGGTCTTAATAGTTTGAATTTCTACTCACCACTTTTTTACTTCATCATAGAACAAGGTATAAAACGAAGTAAAGCCTTCGAAAAAACTGCGGATGGATTCTGAAATCAATTTCATAGTAATTGTTTGTGGGTATTTCGGAAAGTAAAGTGACTTTAATTACGACAATACCACCAAGAGAGATTTTTTAACACCAATGCTGCTACATGAATGTTAATAAATGGCTAACTAATTTATTAGGAGATAATATATTTGGCAAATCAATGTTGCGACATTAATTTTGTTGTTTAAACATGATTTTAGAAGGAAAAATTCTGGCTGCTTTTGACAAATTTTATGCAGATGATGTGGTTATGCAGGATAACAATTCCCTGCCAGAGAAGGAAAGGACGTAAACCGTCAATATGAAGAAGCTTTTGTAAACCGATTAACTGAATTTCGTGGGGCTAAAATGGTAAACAGCATTATTAGTGATGATCTGGCAGTTTCAGAGTGGTGGATGGATTATACGCATAAAGACTATGGTGTTCGTAATTACACTCAATTAGCTGTGCAGCGTTGGAAAAACTGAAAAATAGTTGAAGAGAAGTTTTATTATAACAATTAATACCTCCAAATCAGCAATTGATGCAAAAAGTTTTGAGCGAAGCTCACGGCTTAGCCCGAAACTTTTTACTTTTACTTAATCATGGGTATCGAAGAAGATATACAACAACATAAATTCCGCAATCCACACCAGAAGGCAGCCATCAACCTGCTTTATACTTTTTCCTGGATGAGAGAGAAGACAAAGGCGGTTTTTGATTCGGAGGATATTACCCCGCAGCAATTCAATATCCTCAGAATACTAAGAGGAAGTTTTCCGCAACCACTTTCCACCTTGCAAATACGGGAACGGATGCTTGAAAAGATGAGTGATACCAGTCGTATAGTGGATCGGCTGATTGCAAAAGGATTAGTTAAGAAACTAACCTGTAAGAATGATCGCCGCCTGGTAGATGTTATTATTACCGATAAGGGAAAGAAAATGTTGGAAAGGCTAGACGAAAAGCAAGATGAAATTGATGGAGTGCTTAGCAACCTTTCAGAAAAAGATGCTAATATATTAAGCGATCTGCTTGATAAGATCCGGAATAGCAACGAATAATGTATTTTTACGTCTTTGATAATATCACACCTAATCCGAAAATATGAAGAAAAAATCCCTTTGGTTCTTACCAGTTCTATTTTTATTTCACTTTGTAACAGCTCAACCCAAGTATGAATTTCGTGGCGTATGGATAGCCTCTGTTAATAATATCGACTGGCCTACACATGGTGTATGGGATAGCGAAAAACAAAAAAAAGAATACATTGCCATTATTGAAAAACATCAGAAGAATGGTATGAATGCCATGATCGTTCAGGTAAGACCATCCGCTGATGCATTTTATCCTTCTGAACTGGAGCCCTGGAGTGAATGGCTTACAGGCACACAGGGAAAAGCACCTGTTACTTATTATGACCCCTTGAAATTTATGATTGAGGAAACACATAAAAGAGGAATGGAATTTCATGCCTGGTTAAATCCTTACCGGGCAGTTTTTAATATTAATGGTTCCTCTATCAGTGCTGATCATATTACCCGCAAACATCCTGAATGGTTTTTAACCTATGGTGATAAACGTTATTTTGATCCGGGAAATAAAGAAGCACAAAAATTTGTGGTAAGTGTGGTAAGAGATATTGTAAAACGGTACGATGTAGATGCCATTCACATGGATGATTATTTTTATCCTTATCGTATTCCGGGTAAAGAGTTTCCGGATGATGCTACTTATAAAAGATCAGGAACCAAATTAAATAAAGATGACTGGCGTCGAAGTAATACAGATTCAATTATTCAGGCTTTAAGTATTGCCATCAAGCAGGAAGACAGACTTTGCCGTTTTGGTATTTCGCCCTTCAGTGTGTGGCGCAATAAAGATAAAGACCCCGCAAGAGGAAGTGACAGCCAGGGCGGACAAACAAATTATGATGATCTGTATGCAGACATTTTGTTGTGGTTGCAAAAAAGATGGATTGATTATGTAACGCCACAATTGTATTTCTACATCGGACATCCGAAAGTAGATTATGCAAAAATGCTTGATTGGTGGAGCCGCAATAGTTATGGCCGCCATATTTATATTGGTCATGGTATTTACAGGGCCAGTGGAAAAGAAAAGGACTGGACAAATCCTCAGGAACTTCCTAATCAGATAAAATTATTGCGTAGATATCCAAATGTGCAGGGGAGTATTTATTTCAGCAGTAAATCCTTTGATAAAAATCCTAACGGCTGGAACGACAGTTTACAGAATACATACTATAAATACCCGGCACTTTTACCTCCAATGCGCTGGATAGATAAAGAAAAGCCCTGGCCACCGATTGTAGAGCGGTCTATCACCAGTGATTCAATAATTGAACTGACTGTAAAACCGGATCCGAGAAATCTGGTGGATATAAAATACTATGTAGTGTATCAGTATGCTGCCAATTCGGAAAGCGAAACCTTTGGCAATATTCCGAAATATATTTCTCAGTTTGTAGTGAAGCCGGAAGGTTTTGTTTTGAAAGAACCGCTGTCTTCTAAAAATTATTCATACCGTTATCTTATTACAGCCGTAGGAAAGAATAATAACGAAAGCGACCTGAGTGAAATAGCCATACTGGTGCAGCCTGGTGGTAAATGGGGGTTTTATAAACCCTGAGCCTGAATCCATTAATAATAAATATAATTTTCTAACTTTATTATTAAAAATTTATACATATGTCGTCTCTAATCATATCTCCAAAAAACAAAAAAGAGTTGAATCTTGTCAGGGAACTACTGGACAAGATGAATATCCGGAACAAACTACTGACAGAGTCAGAAAAAGAAGATATAGGCCTTACTTACCTTATGGATAAGTCTAACCGTGCAAAAAAAGTTTCCCGTGATGTTATAATGAAAAAATTGAAATAATGCAGGTTGAATTTCTTTCTTCATTCAGTAAAGACATTAATAAATTACCCTCTTCCGAAATAAGAAAATCGGTAAAGAAATTAATACTGAGAATAGAAACTGCCTGCACTCTTTCAGAGATTCCACAACTCAAGAAATTAAAGGGACATCAGGATGCGTGGCGTATAAGACTTGGAAATTACAGAATAGGATTCTTTTTCACCAATAATATTATACAATTGGCCCGGATAGTTGACAGAAAAGATATTTATAGAGTATTTCCTTGAAACAGCTATCATCACATTTTTTCTACCTTTGTCCGATCAGTATCTTATTCCAAATTAATAACTTTTAATTCTTAATAATTACAATATGCCCGGTTTTGAACTTTGGAGTGATAAAGAAAGAAAAGAAGTAAATGATGTATTGGAAACAGGCATTCTGATGCGGTATGGCTTTGATGGTCCAAGAAAAGGGATTTGGAAAAGTAAAGAACTGGAAGAAGCCATTTGCAAAAGATTTGGTTGTGATTATGCACAACTAACCTCCAGCGGAACAGCTGCGTTAACAACCGCCATGAGTGCATTGGGCATTGGTTTTGGTGATGAGGTCATTACTCCTTCTTTTACATTCGTAGCAAGCTTTGAAGCGATATTAAGCTTAGGCGCTGTTCCGGTGCTGGTAGATATAGATGAAACATTAACGTTGGCTCCCGATGCAGTGCTCAACGCAATTACACCAAAAACAAAAGCGGTAATGCCGGTTCATATGTGTGGCAGCATGGCTGATATGGGTGCATTGATTGCCATTTGCAAAGAACATAATCTTATGCTGCTGGAAGATGCCTGCCAGAGTATCGGTGCTACTTACAAAGGAAAATCTTTGGGCACTATTGGTGATGCAGGTACATTTTCTTTCGACTTTGTAAAAACAATGACTTGTGCTGAAGGTGGAGTAGTAATGATGAACAATAAAGAACTTTATGAAAAATGCGATGGCTACACCGATCATGGACATGATCATAAAGGTGCAGACCGTGGTGCAGATTTGCATCCTTTTATTGGATATAACTACAGAATATCCGAATTGCATGCTGCTGTTGGGTTGGCACAAATAAAAAGAGTAGATGAATTTCTAACTATTCAGAAAAGAAATCATGGCTTGCTGAAAAATATACTGGCGAAGGTGCCGGGTGTTTCTTTCCGGCATGTTCCTGATCCCGCAGGCGACAGTTGTAGTTTTGTGAGCTGGTTTTTGCCAACCAAAGAAGCAACCGCAGCCGTTGTCAAAGAAATGAAAGAGCAGGGCATTCTTCCCGGAAACTTTTATTGGTTCGATAATAACTGGCATTATATCCGCAAATGGGATCATTTGAAAAACTCCACCACCTTAAATGCATTGCACCCTGAGCTGAAAGCAAGAGTGATGGAGCAGGCCAATAAAGACTTTTCTGCCAGTGATGAAGTAATGGGCCGTTGTATTTCTACAGCCATCAGTTTGTTGTGGACAGAGGAGCAGATAAAAGAAAAAGGAGAAAAGATGGTAAAGGCAATTGAAAAAATATTAGTTCAGCATCCTGCTTAACTTTAATTGTGTAATTAGTAAAAAAACCCTGACCATGGCCAGGGTTTTTTAAGAACGCAAAATTATTTTCAAATATAAATAATGATTGTATTATTTCTTTTTCATTATTTTCCCATTCACATCAATCAATAATTTTACTTTCTCATCTCCTTTATTAAGTTCAATTTCGTAAGCTTCTCTGTCTTTGTCATTCTCTTTATCAATTTCTACTATTGTATAATCACTATAATCTTTATTAATTACAGCATTAACAGCCGCTGGTAAACCATTATTGTCTTTTACTTTTGTACTTGAACTTACCCAGTTGCCATCCTGATCATACCAAGCCCAATAATCACTACCATTCCAGTTAAATGTGGCTACATAGTCTTTAGAATCCATCATTGGCCATCCTCTCCATTCCCAATCCATATCTTTCTCATTTTCATTATAATAAGACCATTTAACATTGCCGGCTTGTGGATACTTTGCCTCAAAAGTGGTACGGGTAGTGGCCGGTATTTCCACACTCATTGTATCCATTACCGGTGAATTGTCCATATTATTCTCCATCATTGTTTTTGTAGTGTCGGTCATTGTATCTTTTTCTGATGAAGAATCATTACAAGCACCGAAAATAACTATGAGACAAATTGGTAAAGCGTTGATTATTAATTTCATAATACGTTTTTTAGGTTTTTAAAATTTACAAACTGAAACAAGCGGTTTGTTAAATAAAGATTAAAAACTATGCCAGAATTAAAAGGGGTGTTGAATGTAAAAGGATTTAAATAAAAAGAAAAGCAGTTTCCCGTCCATTTAATAAAGATAAAATGAATAGAATTTCTAATGGGGCTTAATGGCGTTGGGTTTTCCTTCCATCCAGTTTACATAATCCAATGAACCAAGTCGAAACCGAATTGGGATTGTCGTTATTCTTTCAAATTGCAATTCTTTTTTACAAAAGAAACCAAGTTCATCATTATAATTCCTAAATGCGCTAAACTCCTGAAGAGAGATTGTTTTTGGGATTTGAATACTTTTGCCAAATACTGATCCAAAGCAATCTCGGAATCCTTGGAATATTTCAGTCTTGTTTACAAGTGTTTTAAAGCGACTGCTACCAATTTCCGATTTAGTTCCCGGATTAATATGCGTAACGCTTACTTGCCCAAAAATATTTCCCTGAAACATTAACAGGACCACAACAAGAAAACTATAATGTCGTTGCGTCATCTTTCAATTATTTGTACTTAAATTTACGGCATTATTTTTGATGTTAGGCCGGATTTTCTGAAAAAATAGTCCGGCCACTAAATATTCGAATGAACCTATGGCTCTAAGTCAAAGCTTTCAGCAGAAAATGCTGCAAAAATTATCGCCTCAGCAGATTCAGTTAATGAAGCTGCTACAGGTACCTACGGCTAATCTGGAAACCCGGATTAAAGAGGAGATGGAAGAAAACCCTGCCCTGGAACTGGATGAAGACAAAATGGATGAAAGTGGGGAAGAACTAAAAGATGAATTTGCAGAAACGGCCGAAGAAGAATTTAAAGAACCAGATGGCAGCGAAGACGAATATGGGAATATTGATGTAAGTGAATATGTGCAGGAAGGCGATGATGAAGTGGGTGATTATAAATTAAGAGATGATAATTATCCCGAAGAAGATGAGAGCAGGCAATTGCCGTTTAAAAAGGAAACTAGTTTTTATGAAACGTTGCTTGCCCAATTAGGATTGCTGAAACTGGATGACAAGGAAAAAGTGATTGCGGGACAGATTGTTGGAAGTATAGATGAAGATGGTTATTTGCGAAGAGAAACTTCTGCAATTGTAGATGATCTTGCATTTCGCCAGAATGTAAGCACAACACCTGCAGAAGTGGAAGAATTGATAAATAGAATTCAGCAGTTTGAACCTTCGGGGGTTGCTGCGAGAGATTTACAAGAATGTTTGCTTATCCAGTTAAAGAGAAAAAAACTTGAACTTGTTGAATCGGATGATGAAAGCAAGCCTGTTGATTTAGCAATAAAAGCATTGACGAAATATTTCGACGAGTTTACAAAGAAGCATTACGAAAAAATACAGCGGGGATTGAATATTGATGATGATGAATTGCGGGAAGTAATTCAACAAATTGTGCGGCTGAATCCAAAACCAGGCGGCAATGTTGGTGAATCCAATAAAGGCGAAAGCTATGTAGTGCCGGATTTTTTCATTCTGAATAACGCCGGGAAACTGGAGCTTACTCTAAATAATAGAAATGCTCCTGAGCTTCGTATCAGCGAAGGTTACCGGGATATGCTGAAGGAATATGACCGTGGCGCCAAGAAAGATAAACGACAGAAAGAAGCTGTTCTTTTTATCAAGCAAAAAATAGATTCTGCAAAATGGTTTATTGATGCCATCAAGCAGCGGCAACATACACTGCTAAGTACCATGAATGCTATTATGGAGCATCAGTACAGTTTTTTCTTAACAGGAGATGAAACGGAGATGAATCCGATGATCCTGAAAGACATTGCAGAAAAAACTAATCTCGATATTTCCACTGTAAGTCGTGTAGCCAATAGTAAGTTTGTACAAACGGAGTTCGGAACTTACCGGTTGAAGTTTTTCTTCAGCGAATCACTCAGTACCGATAGCGGCGAAGAAGTTTCTACCAGGGAAGTAAAGAAAATACTTAACGACCTGATTGATGATGAAGACAAGAAAAAACCATTGAGCGATGAGGCATTGACTGAACTGCTTCAGGAAAAGGGATATAATATTGCCCGCCGTACTGTAGCCAAATATAGAGAGCAATTAAACATATCGGTTGCCCGGTTAAGAAAAGAATTGTGAGTTTAGCCACGAACCTGCCTGTCGGCAGATAGGTTACACGAATAACACCAATCAGAAAAAATTACTGAATTGGATTAAAACGGCAAATCATCTTTTTCTTCCATTTGTCCTTCATCAAAATAGACTTGATCATCCGCTGCTTTATCAATTGTTGCAGCACCGGCTGGTTCTATTTTCCATGCTTTTATATCGGTGTACCAGCGGCTGTTATATTCCCGGCTTTCTACATCAAAAGATATATTGAGCTGTGCTCCTGGTTGTAATACTTCGGCTTTTATTTTATCGCCCCAAATGGAAATACAAACTTTCTTGGGAAACTGGCCTTCTGTTTCCACGATAATATCCTGTTTTTTCCATTCGCCGTTTTTGCCGGTTCCTGTTTGCAAAGGCAATATCTCTATGAGTTTAGCTGTTAATTGCATGTATATTATTTGCAGGCGAAGTTAGTAATTGGAGTTTGATTTGACTACAGATTGATAAAATGTACATCATTTTTAAAAAAAGCTTTGTATTCATTTTGATTCACTATGTAAAGTAGTATTTTACGCATCCAAATAGCACAAATTCCATTATGGTATTCGCAAGCCTGATTTTCCTTTTTCTTTTTCTGCCGCTAAATCTTTTACTCTACTACAGCTCAAAAAATGCTAACTGGAGAAACTGGGTTCTTATCATTTTTTCATTAGCTTTTTATAGTTGGGGAGAACCAATCTGGATTACCTTGATGATTTTTTCTGCTTTGATTGATTATATCAATGCTCTCTGGATAGAAAAATACAGAGGAACCAAGTGGGCAAAGCTTGGAATTGTGTCGACAATCTTCTTCAACCTTGGGTTGCTTATCACATTTAAGTACGATGTTTTTATAGTTGAAAATGTAAACTCCATTTTTGATACATCGTTTACTTCGCCAGGGTATGGCTTACCCATTGGTATTTCTTTTTACACTTTTCAAACAATCTCTTATGTAGTTGATGTGTACAGAGGAGACGTAAAAGCACAAAAATCTTTTCCTAAGTTTTTGATGTTTGTCTCGTTGTTTCATCAGTTAGTTGCTGGTCCGATTGTGCGGTATGCACATATTGCCGATGAAATAGATAACCGGAAAGAAAAATTAAGCGATATAAGTAAAGGCGTTACCCGTTTTTGTATTGGCTTATTTAAAAAAGTAGTGATCGCTAATATTGCCGCTGAACTGGTGGCGAAATATATGGATGCCGATATTGGTGGTTTAAGTACCGGCGCTGCCTGGTTTGGGTTGCTGATGTTTGCAATTCAGATCTATTTTGATTTTTCCGGGTATTCAGATATGGCTATCGGTTTAGGTTGGATGTTTGGTTTCCATTACCATGAAAATTTTAAGTATCCGTATACCGCAACATCCATTACCGATTTTTGGCGGCGATGGCATATATCGTTAGGTACATTCTTTAAAGACTATTTATACATTCCGTTGGGCGGCAACCGAAAAAGGGTTTACTTGAATTTATTTATTGTCTGGTTTTTAACCGGTATGTGGCATGGTGCCAGTTGGAATTTTATTTTTTGGGGATTATACTTTTTCGTTTTCATTGCATTGGAAAAAGCATTTTTGCTAAAATGGCTGAGTAAGTTACCAAAATTTATTTCGCATGTTTATGCGCTGATAATTATTATTCCGGGCTGGGTTATATTTTATTTTACCGACACAGCTAAGCTGGGTGCATATGTAGAAAAGTTATTTTCATTTGGTGCTGCCAATGCATGGAGCGCAGAGTTGACGAATGACATTACAACAAATCTTTTCTGGCTAATTTTTACAGTGATATTATGTATGCCAGTATTTCATAAAGTCCATGATACTATTGAAAATAAATTAAAGAAACCGGCTTATTTTCAGGTAGGGTCTATTGGATTGAATATTGTATTTCTTTTTTTATGTGTGGCGCAACTGGTAGGCAAAAGTTATAATCCGTTTATTTATTTCCGGTTTTAAACGGACTAAATTGTGAGTATATGAGTGAGATAACAAATAACGGCAGAAGAACACAGCTCATCAACGTAATATTATTTGTTGGGTTGTTAACAGTGGGTGGTATTGCATCGCTGGTGCCAAAAAAAGAAACGATTTCTGAAATTGAAAACCGGAAACTTACACCGTTTCCAACATATTCAGACAGTGCATTGTGGAGTGGAGAATATTTTCGACAGCTTGATCTTTATTATTCCGATAATTTCCCCTTGAGAAATAAATGGATCAATGTTTCCAGTGATTTTCGCAGCTCTATCGGATTTCAAAGCAGCGAAATAAAGATGTATGATCCTACAAACGATACGGAGGCTAATGAAAAAGCAGACACCACTAAGAAAGAAGAAATAATAAGCGGCCCGTTGCCGGATGATGGTGCAGTTGGCGAAGTAAAGAAAAGAGTATTTGTGTTTAAGAACAGGGCATTCGAAATGTTTGGAGGCGGCCCTGCTATGGGAGCATCGTATGCAAATGTTATCAATTCTTACAACCGCTCACTACCGGGAGTGCAGGTTTATAATCTTATCATTCCGGTGGCGCTGGAGTTTGAGATAACAGAAAAATATGCAAAACTGCAAAAGCCCAACCGGCCTGCTATCGAGCATATTTACAATACACTGGATAGTAATATTAAGAAAGTTTGGGCTATTGATGAGCTAAGAAAGCATCGTTCAGAATATATTTATTTTAATACCGATCACCACTGGACAAGTCTTGGTGCTTATTATGCTTACCGTGCATTTTGCCAAACGGCAGGATTAGTACCTGTTTCATTAGATACGATAGCTTATAAAACCAAGGCATCATTTTTGGGTTCATTATACAGACTGACAAGAGATAAAGGTTTGCAAAGTAACCCGGATTCAGTTCGGTATTATTTGTTTAAAGATTCTGTGAATTTTTATGTTGGCAGCAGTAACAATATTTCCTATTGGAATAAATCAAAAATGTATGGCGAAGGCGCCAGTGGCCCGAATAGTTATTCTGTTTTTTTGCAAGGCGATTTGCCAATTGTAAAAATGGAAACGCAGCATAAGAACGGAAGAAAGATTGCCATTGTAAAAGAATCGTACGGGAATGCCTTTGCGCCATATCTTATTAATAATTATGAAAAGGTAGTGGTAGTAGATCAGCGGTATTATACTGGCGATTTTATGACTATGCTGAAAGCAGAAGGCATTAATGAATTGTTATTCATCAATAATATTTTTGCAGCACATACACCTTTTCACATTGAGAAGATAAAAAACTTAAGGAAGTAAATAGCCTACATGAGAATAAGAGTTCATTTTTTTCTTTCCATACTTCTTGGCATTATTGCTTTAACCTCCTGTAATAACTCAATTTCAAGCTCAAAAAATAATGGTGAAGCTGATACGGTAGTTGCTGAAGAAGTAAAAAAAGATTCGGTCATTATTCCGGATAGAATTTTACCAGATGATGGACAGGTTGGTGTAAGAAAAGGAGCAGTTTTTATTTTTAAAAACAGGGGGTTTGAACTGTTTAGCGGCGGAGCAGGAATGGGTAAAAAATATGCGGATGTAATAAATATGTACAACCGTTTGAAAATACCCGGTCTTACAATTTATAACCTTATAATTCCAAATGGTTTTGAATTTGAAATAACGGAGCCCTATAAGGACAAAGTGCGGCCAGCGAAAGAAGCTATCAATGCTGTTTTTAATGCTGAAGATCCCGAGGTTATTAAAATAAATCCGGTTGATGAAATAAGAAAGCATCGCACCGAATATATTTATTTTAATACCGATCATCACTGGACAAGCCTCGGCGCCTATTATGCATATCGCAGCTTTTGTGCTGCAGCAGGGGTTACATCTATTTCGTTAGATATAATTCCATCCAAAGTTAAACCAGGTTTTCTTGGTTTATTTTACCGGCTTACAAAGTCTGCCCTGTTAAAAAACAATCCGGACTCGGTACGATATTATTTATTTCCTGATTCGGTAAACTTTTATATTGGCACCAGCAAATCGTTAAGCTATTGGGGTAAATCAAAAATGTATGCAGAACAAGTTAGTGGTGCCAACAGTTATTCTGTTTTTCTGCAAGGAGATTTACCGATTTG
>JBBSJN010000016.1:0-26798 GCA_038257235.1 Chitinophagales bacterium | reverse complement strand
GCTCCGGGTTTTAACCCGGAGATGAAAACGAAGAATGTATAGAACCCCGTAGAGCTTGTCCCGATTTTTCGGGAGGTGAATTTTTTTGATGAATTGAATTACAACAGTACAAGAGTGCACCGGTCAAGCCCGGCGTAAACTTGCAAGGGACGATGATCGAAGTATTGAAGCTAGGAACCCACCAATGCATATAAAATAAATGCTTCGGAGGGCAGGCATAAAATATATATTTGCGAAAATTTAAAAGAATCCCCTTTAGGGGATAAGGGTATGCGATTAACAAACAGATCAACAGAGGTGAACCGTAGTCCGATGACTTTTCTGGAGAGTATTTATCTCTGGAATATAGTAAAGGGCATGGCTATTACTATCAGTCACCTGTTTAAAAAGAAGGTTACAATACAATATCCTGAACAGAAAAGATATGTCGCAAAAGTGTGGCGGGGATTACATGTGCTGAACCGGGACGAGGAGGGAAGAGAAAACTGTACGGCTTGTGGATTGTGTGCAGTTGCTTGCCCGGCAGAGGCGATTACGATGGAAGCGGCGGAACGTTTACCGGGCGAAGAACACTTGTATAGAGAAGAAAAATATGCGGCGAAGTATGAGATCAATATGCTGCGTTGTATTTTTTGTGGATTGTGTGAAGAGGCTTGTCCGAAAGATGCGATTTATTTATCTGAGACATTTGCTCCGGCTAACTATAGCAGAAAAGGATTTATTTATAAGAAAGAAGATTTAGTGATTCCGCATCCGATACATGAAAAAGAGGCGTATGAAAAAGCAAGGGGTGGAAGAGTAGATATTAATAAGAAAGACTAACGGCAAAAAGAGAAATGAGCATTACGCAAATATTATTCTGGTTTCTTTCAATAGTGGCAATCTTCAGTGCCCTGATGGTGATTAGTAGCAAGAACCCTGTGCACAGTGTGCTGTGGCTGATACTCACTTTCTTTTCTATTTCCGGTCATTATATTTTATTGAATGCACAGTTCCTGGCAATTGTGAATATTATTGTTTACGCCGGAGCTATTATGGTGTTGTTTCTCTTTGTGATCATGCTGATGAATCTGAACAAAGAAACAGAACCGCAAAAACATAAATGGCTGAGAATAGCCGGTGCCATCGCTGGCGGCTCCTTATTGCTGGTGTTGGTGGCAGCCTTGAAGGATACAGATATTAAACATCAGCAGGCGTTGGTAAACACCGGAGGAATTGGATTGATTAAAAATTTAGGAAAAGAATTATTTACAACTTACGTAGTGCCTTTTGAAATAAGCAGTATTTTATTTTTGAGTGCTATGGTAGGTGCTGTGGTGATAGGGAAGAAGGAGTAAGATACCCCCTGTCCCCCTAAAGGGGAGACTTAGTTCGGGTTGTCTTTATTCTTTTAAAGTTCTTAATAGAAATGAATTCTATATTATTTAACTAGCTCTAAGGCAATTATTGTTTTAGGGTTTAAAAGCCCCTTTAGGCCCGCCCGGATGAACCGGTCGGACGGGGGTTTGAAGATAGTATGCCTATAAATTATTACATATTTCTGTCTCTTGCATTGTTCTGCATTGGTATTGTGGGTGTGCTTACACGTCGCAATGCCATTATCATTTTCATGTGTATTGAATTAATGCTGAATGCAGTGAATTTGTTGCTAGTGGCATTTTCAAAAATGCATTATAATGCTGCTTTGCTGGCTGGCGATGCAGCAACAACCGCTGGAACAGATGGACAGCTATTTGTATTTTTTATAATGGTAGTGGCGGCAGCAGAAGTAAGTGTTGGCTTGGCCATTATTGTAATGATGTATCGAAATATACATTCGGTAGATGTGAATTTTTTGAACCGTTTAAAACATTAAAAGCCCGAAGTGAATTTTCGGAGTTTTAATAAAATTGAATAATATTTTGAAATAACTAAATAAATAACTCTACAAGCCCCTCCTTGTGGGGTCCGCCCGGATGACCCGGTCGGACGGGGGTTGCGGAGACCAGATTATGCAGAATGCGTTACAAATGGTTTATTTAATTCCTTTACTGCCATTGCTTGGTTTTTTAATCAATGGATTGGGAAGAAAACAATTGTCGAAACCAGCGATCAGCTTAATTGGTTGTGGTACTTTGCTAGTTTCATTTGCATTAAGCATTTGGGTGTTTCTACAAGTGAAGGGCGGCAATGTTCATACTGCACATTATTTTGATTTCATTTCTGTAGGGAAATTAAATATTCCTTTTGCATTTAAGATTGATCAGCTTTCATCCTTATTTCTTTTAATAATAACAGGAGTTGGCTTTTTGATACATGTGTATTCTTCATCTTATATGCAGGAAGAAAAGCCTGAACATTTTGGAAGATATTTCTCTTATCTCAACCTGTTTATTTTCTCCATGTTGTTGTTGGTAATGGGTGCCAACTTTGTAGTGATGTTTATCGGTTGGGAAGGTGTTGGATTATGTTCTTATTTATTAATAGGATTTTGGTTTAAGAAACAGGAATATAATAAAGCTGCCAGCAAGGCTTTTATTATGAACCGTATCGGCGATCTTGCATTTTTGATTGCCATCTTCTGGCTGATCGCTAAACTAGGCACAGTTTCTTTTGATGAAGTTTTCACAGCAACAAATCTTGCAAAATTGAAAACTTTTGATATTACAGTTATCACTTTGTTGCTTTTTGTTGGTGCTACCGGTAAAAGTGCACAGATACCGTTATACACCTGGTTGCCGGATGCGATGGCGGGACCGACACCTGTTTCGGCTTTGATACATGCTGCTACAATGGTTACTGCCGGCATCTATATGATTGCCCGGAGCAATATATTGTATTCGCTGGCTCCATTTACAATGGACATCATTGCTTACATTGGTTTAGCCACAGCTTTACTGGCCGCAACAATTGCTCTTAAACAAAACGATATTAAAAAAGTATTGGCTTACTCAACTGTCAGCCAATTAGGGTTTATGTTTCTAGCCTTAGGTTGCGGAGCTTACACGGCTGCCGTATTTCATGTAATGACACATGCCTTCTTTAAAGCATTGTTATTCCTTGGCAGCGGTAGTGTAATTCATGCAATGGGCGGTGAGCAGGATATCCGCAACATGGGTGGCCTTTCAAAAAAATTAAAGATCACTTTCATTACGTTCCTCATTGGTTGTATAGCTATTGCAGGCATTCCGCCTTTCAGTGGTTTCTTTTCTAAAGATGCGATCTTACTAAGTGCATTTATAAAAAATCCTGTATTGTATGGAGTTGCTTTATTTGCAGCATTGCTTACAGCATTTTATATGTTCCGTTTATTGTTCACTACTTTTTCCGGAAAGTTCAGAGGAACTCATGAACAGGAGCATCATTTGCATGAAAGCCCTCCGGCAATGACGATTCCATTGATAGTATTGGCAATACTTGCAATCATTGGTGGTTTTGTTGGCATACCAGAAGTGTTTATACATGGAGGTGATAAATTGGGCGAATTTTTGTCTCCCGTAATTACTGAACAGGAACATCATGTATCGCATTCAACAGAATATATGCTGATGGGATTATCAACAGGGTTGGTAATTGCCATGATTATTTTCGCCTGGTCCAAATTCAGAAACTATCAAAGAAGCGAAGCAACTGGTTTTGGAAAAGTGTTGGAGAATAAGTGGTATGTGGATGAGTTCTACGATGCAGCAATTGTAAAACCAATTAAGAAAGCCGGAACATTTTTCAATCAGGTTTTTGATAACAAAGTTATAGATGGCATTGTGAATGGGGTTGGAAGATTATTGCATTATGGCAGCCGTCAGTTACGATTAGTACAAAGCGGTCAGGCTGGTAGTTATATTTTGCTAATGGTCATAAGTATGGTAGTAATATTTGTAATTCAATTTTTCATAAGAAAATAATAGTGATGATGAAGAAGAAAACTAGTTTTACTAAACAAATAAATACTCCTTTAGGCCCGCCCGGACGATCCGGTCGGACGGGGGGGGATAGGAGCTTATGATTTCATTATTACTCATATTGCTCCCTTTATTAACCGGACTCGCTGCTTTCTTTATTAAAGATGAGAAGCTGGTTCGAACATGGGCATTGCTTACTTCATTGGCAACACTGGTGGTTTCTATTCTGGGATTGTGTTGCATGAACGATACTAAATATCTTGAATACGAATGCGAATGGTTGCCTTCTCTTGGCGCTTCTTTTTCATTGAAGATGGATGGAGCGGCGCAATTACTTTGTTTATTAAATACGATTGCCTATCCACTTGTATTTATTGCAGGTTGGGACAAGACATATAAGAATGCGAAGAATTTCTTTGCATTGATGTTATTCGCACAGGCTGGTATCATGGGTGTTTTTCTTGCGGCAGATGCATTGTTGTTTTATTTCTTCTGGGAACTGGCATTGATACCGATGTACTTTCTTTGTTCGCAATGGGGAGGTGAAAAAAGAATTGCGGTTACATTCAAATTTTTCATTTATACATTTGTCGGTTCGCTGTTAATGCTGATAAGTATTTTGTATTTATACGGGCAAACGCCTGATCATTCATTCAGCATTGAATCGTTTTATAATATCAATCTAACAAGCAAGCAACAGAGCCTGCCTTTTTGGTTAATGTTTGTTGCCTTCGCAGTTAAGATGCCAATTTTTCCATTACATACCTGGCAACCGGATACATACGAACAGGCGCCAACTTCTACTACTATGATATTGAGTGGTGTGATGGTGAAGATGGGATTGTTTGGTTTAATCCGCTGGTTGTTTCCGGTAATAACAGGTGCTTCATTTATGTGGGGCGATGTAGTAACGCTTATTGCAATCATCGGAATGATATATGCTTCATTAATTGCCTTACGTCAGGATGATTTAAAACGATTGGTGGCTTACTCTTCTATTGCCCATATCGGTTTGTTATGTGTAGGAATGTTTACACAGAATGCAAGTGGTATGCAAGGTGTAATGATACAGATGTTCAGCCACGGTATTAATATCATTGGCTTGTGGATTGTGGTCGACTGGATCGAACGTAAAACCGGTACCCGTAAAATGTCGGAGTTGGGTGGTCTAGCACAGAAAGCACCTGCATTAACGATGTTCTTTGTAATAATAGCACTGGCTAATATTGCATTGCCATTAACCAATGCATTTGTTGGTGAGTTCCTGATATTTAATGGACTCTTAGGTTCCTTTACACAGTATTATGTTTGGTACACTGTTTTAGCAGGAATATCTATTATACTTGGCGCTGCCTATACGTTGCGGATGATTCGTAAAGTTGCTTATGGCGAAACAAATGAGATTACTGCAAGTGTGAAAGATATTAGTTTAAACGGAAGACTGGCGTTGGGAATAATTGTAGTGTTGATACTGGCTGCAGGTATCTATCCACAACCTATTTTAGATTTAACAAGTGGTGTAACGGATTCACTGGTAGATAAATTTGATATAATACGAAAAGCTCTGCTGAAGTAAAAGAAGAAAGAAAAGATATGAACGCATTAATATTATCGGCAATTCTTGGAGTTATTTTAATGTTCAGTGGTATTCTGCTGAAACAAAAAGCTGCTATCCGGAATATTGCCATTGCCGGAATGGTATTATTGCTGGTGGTTAACATAATGGAAATGTGCGGCACTGTATTCTTTAATGTGAATACGCATGGCATGATCGTCTTCGACAGGTTTGCATTGTTGTTTACTACAATTGCATTTGCTTCTACCTTATTGTACTTGTTACTTTCTGCAAGGGATATGGAAAAAGTAGGCGTTAATTATGCCGAGTACTTTACACTCATCTTTTTTATTCTTTGTGGAATTACATTGACAGCTTCTTTTAAATCACTACTGATACTTTTCCTGGGAATTGAGATTATTTCGATACCTCTTTATATTTTAACTGGAAGCGATAAAAAGAATCTGAAGAGTAATGAAGCATCACTAAAATATTTTTTGCTCGGTGCTTTTTCAACAGGGTTAATGCTGATGGGTATTGCACTGATCTATGGCGCCAAGGGAACATTTGACACTGCCAGTATCAATGTATTTACTGAAGGCAAACCATCGTTGCTTTTGGTTACGGGAATGCTTCTTTTGTTATTCTCCATGTCGTTTAAGGTTTCGGCAGCACCATTTCATTTCTGGACACCGGATGTATACGACGGAGCTCCCACGGTGTTTACATCTTTCATGGCTACAATTGTAAAGGCTGCCGTATTCATTGGGTTTATTCGTTTGTTTGATGAAGCATTCGGTTTAATGCAACCGCAGTGGAAATTGTTTGTTGCAATAATTGTTGTAGCAACACTTTTTATTGGCAACATCACAGCCGTATTTCAGCAAAGTGTAAAACGTATGCTTGCTTATTCAAGCATAGCACAGGCAGGGTTTATGATGATGGCTGTTTATGCAATGAATACAGATGCAAAAGAAGGTTTGTTGCTTTATGCAGTTGCTTATAGTTTTGCTACGATCGGAATCTTTGCTGTGTTGATCAAGATGAAGGATTATACTTTTGATGGTTTCAATGGGTTTGCAAAACATCAGCCACTATTAGCAGCTACCACTACTATCTTTTTATTATCATTAGCCGGTATTCCGCTTACCGCCGGATTTCTTTCCAAGTTTTATATGCTGAAAGCAGCCTTAGCTGCCGGTAATAATCTTTGGCTTGTCATTTTTGCGGTAGTAATGGCGGCGGTTAGTGTGTATTATTATTTTAGAGTTATACAGGCCATGTACTTTAAAGAAGGCGATGCTCCGCCAATTGAAGTTTCCCGTTCTTTTAAATGGACATTGGTTGTGTTAGCCGTTTTGGTAATTGTATTTGGGATTTATCCTGATCTGATTTTATCTCATCTATATTTTTAATAGTTACCTTCTGTAACGTTTCACTTACTGCCAGTACCAATTTTCTTAATTTCGGGGAGATGAACACAAGTGATATTTTCTCATTGGCATTCAGAACGATCCGGAGCAATAAGCTTCGCAGCGGTCTTACCATATCCATTATTGCATTTGGAATAATGGCTTTGGTAGGAATCATCACTGCGATAAAGGCAATGAATCAAAAGTTTTCGGAAAGCTTTTCCACCATGGGGGCCAATAGTTTCACCATCCGTTTCAAAGAAAGAAATATAAGGTTTGGAGGAGGAGGCAAGGAAGTAAAGTTGAAAAAGAAGGGAGCGAAGAAAGAAAAAATATCAAGCCTTGGCAAAAACATAACAAAGAAGGATGCCGAATTATTTATGCAACGGTTTACTTTCCCTGCTACCAAAAGCATTTCCATTTTTGGAAACAGGAATAATATTGCTTCGCATGAATCAAGAAAAACAACTCCCAATATTACGTTGTTTGGTGGCGATGAAAACTATTTAATGTTGAACGGGTTTTCATTGCAGGCTGGAAGGAACCTGAACAAGATGGATGTGCACACCGGTCGTAATGTTTGTATCCTTGGCTACGATGTGGCAAATACACTTTTTAAAGAAGGCATTAGCAGAGCTGTCAATTCAGTTATCCGCCTCAACAATATTCCTTACAGAGTATTAGGTGTGTTAGAAAGTCGGGGTTCAACTTTTGGTTTTAGCAGGGACAATGTTATTATTACCTCCTACACCAATGTGGATCGGAATTTTCCATCAGGTTATTCATTTGTACTTGCAGTGATGGCAAATGATTTGTTGAAGGTAAATGCTGCCATGGGCGAGGCAGAAGGAGTATTCAGGTCTATTCGCAAACTCGCCACTACTGAGGAAAGTAATTTTGTAATTGACAGGAGCGATAGTATTGCAGAAAAAGCAATTAACAGTCTACGGTTTCTTACCATTTCGGCCACAGTAATTGGGTTGATAACATTGATTGGAGCCGCCATTGGGCTAATGAATATTATGCTGGTGTCGGTGTCTGAACGAACAAGGGAAGTAGGGCTGGTAAAAGCAATTGGGGGTAAAAGTAAAATGGTAAGTCGTCAGTTTCTGTTAGAAGCAATAATAATAAGTGTATTGGGGGCTTTATTGGGAATTGTATTAGGCGTAATCGTCGGCAATCTTTTTTCATTTGTTTTGGATACAGGATTTGTTATTCCATGGGATTGGGTTTTGTATGGAATTGTTATCTGTACTATCGTAGGTCTTCTTGCAGGTTTATACCCGGCCATAAAGGCGGGAAAGCTAAATCCCATTGAGGCGCTTCGGTATGAATAAGACCTCGAAAATTGATTAAAATTCAAATCTTTCAATTTTATTTAGAAATCTTATCAAATTATCTGTACCAAACTTGTTCAAGATGAAAAATTCCTTAACTTGACGCTTCCTATTAAAAAATGATAAAGGAAGTTTCTTTTTAAATCTTTTTTCTTAGCATTGTAGCTTCGAATAAAGCGATTAGTATCTAAAAATTAAAAAACTTAAAAATTTAAGAACATGGCAGAGATTAAACCAACTGCATCAGCATCAGTTAAGGCTACTTCAGTTCAGCCAAAAAAGAGTAGCAATTTGATTTCCTGGATAGCACCAGTAGTTTGTATTGTGGCAGGTTATGCTATTTGGCGTTTTATGATGGGTGCCGCTAGTGGCTTTGGTGAGCCAGATCCAGCAGGCGGATTTTGGCCACAACACAGAAAACCAAACAATGCGTTCAATGCAATCTATGAGGGCGGTATTATTGTACCAATCCTGATCGGGATGTTTTTGATTGTTATCGTATTTTCTATTGAACGTCTTCTTACTATCCGTAAGGCATTAGGCACTGGTTCTATTTCTGACTTTGTAAGAAAAGTTCAATATCATTTAGCTAACCGCAATGTGGATGCTGCACTTTCTGAGTGTGACAAGCAAAGAGGTTCAGTTGGAAATGTTATGAAAGCTGGTCTTCGCCGTTATAAAGAAATGATTAATGAAGGTGGTTTAACTACTGAGCAGAAAGTTGTTTCTATACAAAAAGAAGTAGAAGAAGCTACTGCACTTGAATTACCCATGTTGCAGAAGAACCTTGTATTCCTTTCCACCATTACATCTGTAGGTACACTTGTGGCTCTTTTAGGTACGGTATTAGGTATGATCCGATCTTTCGCTGCATTGGGTAAAGATGGTGGTGCAGGTGCTGCTGGTGATCTGGCTGTAGGTATTTCTGAGGCCTTGTATAACACAGCTTTAGGTATCGGTACGTCTGCTCTGGCTCTTATTATGTATAATGTATTTACTACTAAGATTGATTCTATTACTTATGGTATTGATGAATCCGGGTTTACTTTAACCCAAAGTTTTGCTTCTCTGTATAAATAATAATACAAGTTTTGCAAGCTTTTTGTATGGAAAACATGAACAAATTCATCTCATTATAAACAATTGTAATCATGCCGAGTATTAAAATACCAAGGAAAAGTACTGATACGGATATGACTCCCTTTGTGGACATAGCCTTTCTGATACTTTCCTTCTTTATCATGGCTACTAAATTCAAGCCGCCAGAACCTGTAGAGATAAAAACACCAGGATCGGTTTTGTCGCAAAAAATGCCTGAAAGCAATGCTGTCCTTATTTCCATCGATTCTGCCAATAAAGTGTATTTCACCATTTTATCTGAAAAAGAGCCAACTAAATTTGATGACGTCATTAACGAGATTAATGAAAAGCAGAAATTAGGACTTACACCTGCCCAAATCAGCAATTTCAGAAAAACTTTCATGGTAGGAGTACCTTTTACAGGTCTAAAGCAGTTGCTTGATATTGAGGGTAAAGAGCAAATAAATGTAAAGCAGCCTGGAATTCCGGTTATGGATTCAACTAACAACCAATTGATTTGGTGGATACAAGCTTCTAAAAATGCCTTTGCCGGCGAAAAGCTGGTCTATCTTATTAAAGGAGACGGCAATTCGAAATATCCTGCTTTTGAAGCGGTAATCGAGGCGCTTAAAAAGAATGAAGAATTTAAATATTCTCTTGTTACTTCTTTGGACGATATACCTGCTGGTTCTGCTTTGGATTTAGAGCTAAAAAGACTAAAGTAATTTTTAATTAATAAAAACCAGTCATATTATGGCAAGTATTGAAGGTGGTGGCGATAGCGGCCACAAAAAAGGACCGGGAGTAAAAAAGGCAAAGAAACTTTCTACCCGTGTAGATATGACTCCCATGGTGGATCTTGGTTTCCTGTTAATTACATTTTTCGTATTTACAGCAACCATGTCCACTCCAACTACATTGGATCTGAATATGCCTAAAGATGTAGATGATGATAAAAAGAAAACTGAAGTAAAACAATCCGGTGTGCTTACGCTTATGTTAGGCAAAGGAAACCAGGTTTATTATTATGAAGGTCAGCTAGAAGTAGGCGAAGGGGTAAATAACTTTAAGCAAACTACCATGAAGGGAGTTCGTCAGATCATCATTGACAAAAAAACTGAAGTTATCGGCAGATATAATCCTGCAACAGTTGATCCGAAATCCTGCGAAGATGAAAAAGCATCAGCAAAGAAAAAAGGTGATCCTAATTGGGAAGATGCCTGTAAGGATATGGACTTTGTAGTGATTATAAAACCTGATGAAGAGGCTACGTATAGAAACACTGTTGATATTTTAGACGAAATGACGATCAACAAGGTTAAAAGATATGCAATGGTTAAATTAGGAAAAGAAGAAAAGGAATTGATAAAAGCTACAGAAGCATCGGAACCAAAATAATTTCCTTTGTTTCTTATGGAATTGTCTCATTTCCGCATCTTATAAAAAATTGAATTATGGAAGCAAACAAAATCTTATCAGCCGATGTTCTTGACATCATCTTTGAAGACAGGAACAAAGATTACGGAGCTTACGATCTTAGAAAATCTTATAACCGCCGTATCACCAAAGCTCTTATTATCACTGCTTCAATTGCTTTACTTGCATTATTAGGTTCATTCCTTGCAAGTGCAATGAAAGACAGCAGCGATAAAAAGATTACAACAAATGAAATGACCATTCAGGACATTAAGCAGGAGGATAAACCACCTCCGCCACCTCCGCCTCCGCCACCTCCACCCAAGCCAGATCCTCCAAAGGTGGAAATGAAGCAGTTTACTCCTCCTATTATTAAAAAAGATGAGGAAGTGGAAAAACCACCACCACCTCAGGAAACGCTTAAAGAGGTGAAGATTGCCGAAATTAGCCAGGAAGGTGTAAAGGATATTGGTATCGCTGCTCCAGCCCAAATTGATGAAGGAAAGCAAATCATTGAAGTAAAGAAAGTAGAAGACGAGAACAAGATATTTGACAAAGTGGAAATTGAAGCCAGTTTCCCTGGTGGAGATGGTAAATGGCGTCGCTATCTTGAGCAAAACTGTAATGGACAGGTAGCAACAGATAATGGTGCTCCGGAAGGAACATACACTACAATCGTTCAGTTTGTTGTGGATAAAGAAGGTAATATCAGTGATGTAAAATCTTTAACTAATCATGGTTATGGAATGGAAGGGGAAGCTATGAGAGTTATCAAGAAAGGCCCTAAATGGACACCTGCTGTTCAGAATGGCCGTCAGGTAAAAGCTTATCGTAAACAGCCAATCACTTTCCAGGTACTTAGCGAGTAATTTGTAAAATAAATTTAATAGCAAAGCCTTTCTGGATTTCCGGGAAGGCTTTTTCTTTATTAGCATTACCCAAATGATAAGGATCAATTTGTTTATTTTTGACGCAACAATGAATAAACTCTCTGGTTGGGATGATACAATTGTGGCACTGGCTACAGCACCCGGTATTGGTGCCATTGGCATTATCCGATTAAGCGGATCAAAATCTTTTACAATAATTAATACATTATTTCCTTCCAAAGATTTGCTACAACAACCATCACACACATTGCATGTCGGTTTTTTAAAAGAAGCAGAAACAATCCTCGACGAGGTAGTTGTATCGCTTTATAAAAACCCCAGATCATATACCGGTGAAGATGTAGTAGAAATAAGTTGTCATGGTTCACCTTTTGTGCAGCAGCAGGTGATTAATGCATGCATAAAAAAAGGAGCCCGGTTAGCCAAAGCAGGAGAGTTTACACAAAGAGCATTTCTAAATGGAAAATTGGATCTGGCGCAGGCAGAATCGGTGGCCGATTTAATTGCGTCCAATACTGCAGCATCGCAAAAGGCTGCATTGCATACAATGCGTGGCGGTTTTTCTGAGAACTTAAAAATGCTAAGAGACAGGCTGATCACTTTTTCGGCATTGATCGAATTAGAGCTCGACTTTAGCCAGGAAGATGTGGAGTTTGCAGACCGAAAGCAATTTTATGAATTGATCGAAGAGTTAACGAACTCCACCAATAAACTTATTAATTCTTTCTCTTTAGGGAATGTAATTAAGAATGGAGTAAGTGTGGCGATAGTAGGAAAGCCGAATGCAGGTAAATCAACCTTGCTCAATAGTCTTTTGAATGAGAACAGGGCAATTGTAAGCGAAATTGCAGGTACTACCAGAGATACGATTGAAGAGATAATAAATATTGACGGCATTTTGTTCAGGCTTATTGACACGGCCGGCATCCGGCAACATACTGCTGATATAATTGAGAGTGAAGGAGTGGAAAGAAGTTTAGAAAAAATAAAGAATGCCGACCTTGTAGTTTACCTGTTTGACGGAACGGATGACAAAGAAGAAGTTGCCGGTAAGAAGGCAGAACTGCAACAACAGGAACTAAAATATTTATTAGTCGCCAACAAGATTGATGTTGGAGGCGAGGGGGAGGTTAAAAATAAATTTTCTTCTATTGGAGAAATGATATTCATATCTGCCAAACAGCATCTGCATACAGAAGTATTAAAAGAAAGAATGGTAGATGCAGTGTTGCAAGGTTCTTTACAAACCGAGAGTACGGTTGTCACCAATGCAAGACATTACCATGCTTTGAAAGAAGTGGCCACTTCGCTTACCGAAATAAAAAATGGCTTGGATAATAAATTACCCGGCGATCTGCTTTCGCTTGACATTCGACGTTGTTTACAATACCTTGGTGAAATAACCGGTGAGATTACGCATGAAGATCAGCTGGATTATATTTTCTCGAAATTCTGTATCGGTAAATAATCCTCCTCATTGGGTATTCATTAAAGTGAGCAAATCCGGTTTTTATTTCCCTTATAAAATTTCTCTAATATATTTTTCTTTTTTTAATCACATAATTTGAAAAAAAATCGAAGCGATTTGGATATTATGTCTTAATTTTCTGGCATGACCCAATCCCGCCAGCTTGCTGCCATCATGTTTACCGATATAGTAGGTTATACCGCCATGATGGGAAACAATGAACAAAAAGCTTTTGAATTGCTGAGAAAAAACAGGGAAATTCAAAAGCCCATTATTGAGGAATTCGGCGGAAAATGGATCAAGGAGCTGGGTGATGGCGTGATGGCCAGTTTTTCTGCTGTAAGCAATGCCGTTTATGCTGCTATAAAAATCCAGGAGGCTTGTGAGGCTGCTAAAGCGTTTGAGTTGCGGATTGGCATTCATATAGGGGAAGTGGTTTTTGAGAACAATGATATTTTTGGTGATGCTGTAAATATTGCTTCCCGTTTACAGGCCCTGGCACCTCCGTCGGGCATTTTTGTTTCCGGCTCAGTTCAAAGAGATCTTACAAATAAAAATGATATCAGCTGGGAATTTGTAGGGGCTGAAAATCTTAAGAATGTAAAAGAACCGATCCAGGTCTATAAAATATTTGTTGCTGGTAAAGAGCCGGCTGTACCGAAAGCTCAAAAACTTATAAAGTCATCCATTGTTCCGGAATATGATTATGACATTCATATAAGTTACAGATACAATGACAATAGTTATGATGGCTGGGTGACTGATTTTGTAGAAAAACTCAAACAGGAATTAGGAGCAACTTTAAAAGATAGCCTTTCAGTTTTTTTTGATAAAGGTCCGGAAGACAGACGCATGGAATTTCTTAGGGAAGACGGATCGGTTTCCGGAAAAATAAAATCGCTGATATTTATTCCAATAATATCCAAAACTTATTGCGATGTTAATTGTCCTGTTTGGAAAAACGAATTCAAAATATTTCAGGAAGAAATAAAAGGCGACAGCTTTAGCAGCTGTATAAAATTACCAAACGGTAATACTGTTTCAAGAGTAATACCTATTAAAATACATGATATAGACACAGAAGATCTTAAACTGCTGGAGTCAGAACTTTCAGGAGGAATGCGATCAATTGATTTTATTTACAGGCAGGAAGGAGTTAATCGTCCATTACAGCAAAGTGACGATGAAAAGCATGACAACCCTTTAAAACCAATGTATCGTAACCAGATCAATAAACTGGCCAATGCGATTAAAGAAATTGTTTCAGGAATAAAACAGAAACAACAAGGCAGTCCTTCAGTTTTGCAGTCCTATGAACCAACAGCAAGGCAAATCGTACCCAATGTTATTTCTACTTCAATATCGGCAGCTATAAAAGTGCAGGTGATTGACAGGCAGCGTCCCAATATTTACCTGGCCTGGACATCGAATGACCTGAAAGAAAGCCGTGAAGAAATGGCTATCATTTTACAGAAAGCAGGATTTAATGTACTGCCCTCTGTTGATTGTCCGGCAGGTGATGAAACATTTAAAGAAAGGACTGAAGAAGAGTTAAAAAAATGTGTCTGCTCTTTGCATATGCTCAGTGGAGAATTTGGAAGACGATTCGAAGCAGATGAAGAAACCTCATTTCCGCAATACCAGTTTTTGGAAGCAAAAAAGAAAATTGAAGCCCCCGGAACTGATTTCAATGTTTTTGTCTGGCAGTTACAGGAAAACACAGAGTTAATAAAGCCATCACAACAGAATTTTATAAAATATATCCGCAACAATATTACAAAGAACATGATGTTCTCCAATAGTCATGGGCCTATGCAACTGGTAGATGACATGCGGGTGGTAATGATGAAACAGGATGTAGAAGTTTACGATAGCAAAGACACTGACATATTTTTTATTTTCAATCAACAGGATGAGCAGGAAGCAAAAATTATTGTTGATGAATTGAGTCTGGAGTATCCTGTAGAAACCATGAATATTCTTCCTGATGGAGAAGATTCTTATCGTGAAATGTCATCTCAACAGATACCAAAGAGCAAATTGGCCGTTGTATATTTTAAATATGCAGCCGATTGGGCACTCCCATTTATTAAACAGATATGGAAGCAGGTGGGTGGCGCTTCTTCTCCTACGCCAATGTTCCTGGTGGGTGAAGACAATCCGCAAAGCAACCTGGCCCGAAATTTTAAAGCCCCCCGGGTAATATCCTCCATTGTTCCTAAAGAAACCATTCCTGATGAAGTAAAAAAAGTGTTTGTCAATATAAATTGACAAAGATTATTTTTTTATAAAGAATAGAATTATTTTAAAAATAGTGATTAAAATATTTAGCAGCTGTGCAGGCATTAAGGACCAATCAGAATCTATATTAAAAACTAACTAACCGCATGTTCGAAGCAGAACAAATTTGTCCATACACTGGTTTACGATCCTTTACAGAAGAAGAATCCCTTTATTTTAAAGGGAGAGAGGATGATATTGACCAGGCTACTATTCAACTGCAGCGGAATAAATTTTTAATGCTCACCGGAGCTTCGGGTGATGGAAAGTCTTCCTTGATCTATGCAGGTATCATTCCCAATGCAAGGGCCGGTTTTTTAAAATCAAAATATACACAATGGTGTGTAGCTGATTTCAGGCCCGAACGATCTCCCTTTTATAATTTATGCAAATCAATTGCCAAACAATTAGATATTGCTAATCCTGATACTGTACGTACTGAATTGAATCATGGTTTTTCTGCCATTATTGATCTCTATAAAAATTCAAAAAGACATATTGATACCAATTCAATGGCCTGGCAGGCTGCAGATGATAAAGGGAAAGCAACACTTAAAAGAGAAGCTGCTAACCTCATTATCCTTGTAGATCAGTTTGAAGAATTTTTTACTAATCCAGAGAATTATCAAAAAGGAGTGCCATCCCGTGATGCGAATCTGGTGCTCAATTTATTATTAGAAACAGCCCGCATTGCATTGGATGAAGATCTTCCTATATATATTGTATTCACTATGCGGTCCGATTATATCGGGCAATGTGCTGCTTTTCGCGGATTGCCTGAGTATATAGGATTCTCACAATTATTTGTACCCAGGCTTAACCGTACACAATTGCAGCAGGTAATAGAAGAACCGGCTGTTTTAAGTGGTAATAAAATTTCAAGAAGATTAACAGAAAGACTGATTCATGATTTAACAGAAGGAGTAGATCAGTTACCAATTTTACAACATGCACTGAACCAGATATGGCATGCAGCAGATAATGGGAAAGAAGAAATGGATCTGATCCATTATGCCATGGTGGGTGGTATGCCGGTAAATGAATTGCCCGACGAACGAATTGAAAGATTTAAAAAATGGTTTGAAGAATTACCTGCTGATATCAAGTCATGCTATCATAAGCCCGACCTGCAGAATGTGCTGGATACCCATACTAATAAATTGTATGAGCAGGCCAACGAATATTTTACAGCGAAAACCGGAAAGAGTATTGCTGAAAATGATATTAAATCAATTATAAGAACTGCTTTCATTTGTTTGACAAAAATTGATGAAAGCCGGGCAGTGCGAAACCGCATGTCGTTGCAGGAAATAACAGATATCATCGGAAGACCGGAATTTGGAATTGAAGAAGTAGGTACCATAATGAATATTTTCAGGGAACCTGGTAATACTTTTGTCCGTCCATTTATTCTGGATGATCCGGAAAGTCATAAACTACATAAAGATGATGTACTGGATATCACTCATGAAAGTCTGATCCGTAACTGGGAATATCTGGGGCAATGGGCCAAAGAAGAATTTGACAATTATACTATTTCACTTGACTTTGAACAGCAATTGAACCGCTGGGTGGAAAGCGGCAAGTCCGGTAATTTCTTATTATCCATCGGGCCGCTTACTTATTTTGAGAACTGGTTTAATAAAGCCAAACTCAATGCTCATTGGATTGCCCGTTACTTGCCGGAAGAAATTGATCAGGATAAAAAACTTGCTAAAGCGCAGTTGGTACTTAGCCATGCAACAGAGTTTTTAGAATTAAGTGCAAAAAAGCATGTGATCACCCGAACCATAATGCGGTATGGCCCGAAACGAATTGCTGCAGTGATGGGTATAGTGGCTGTGCTTATCTTTAGTTCATTTGAGGTTAAAGATTTCTTTGAAAAGAAAAACAGCAATGTGTTGAAGGCTATAAAGAGTCAGACTTTTGAAATTGCCAATGAACCAAAGCTAAGCCCCGAGTTTCCAATTCCTGTTATTACCGAACAGCTCATCCTTGGAAATTTAACAATACCCGAAGTAATAGATGCCGTACAAGCTCCGGGACAGAAAATTAAAATAGCAACCGGAATCGCTACCCAATTGGTTTTACAGGGCCGGTATGAACCACGTAATGAAATTTTGCAGAGTTTATCAATAGCAGATAGTTTATTGGATCAATTAGTTATCCCAGTAACTAATAAAGAAATTTCTGAAGGACTCAAACTTATCTATGACTTTTCAGTCACTTCATGTTTTGCTTATTATACCAACCAGGATGAAAAGCTGAATTCTATAGTCAGAAAAAATGCAAATCGTTCGGTAAAGTGGGTGATGAACATTTTAAAAAATCAACCAGAAGATTTTAACGATATAAAGAATTTGACACTGGCCATTTATAATGGAATTAATTACAAAATATTTTCTGCAGATGAGATCAACCAGTTGTTGAATATTCTTTCACCATTTGAAAACCCATCCCGAACTCCATGGGTCGAAAATAATTTTCAGCGAAATAAAACATTGGTGCTGGGTAGTTTTACTTATGGCCCAAGATTTAATGGCCTTTACCAAAATCTTTCTTATTTATATGCAGCATCGGGCATGCCGGAAAAAGTTCTGCAATGCATGGATACCTTGCTGAAATACCAGGAAAATTTTTACCAGAATGATTATGCTACCCATATTGAAAATGCATCCAATATAGCCGCTGTATTTCAGATTTATGGAACTACCATTCATCTTGATGAATTTGTGCAAGGGTATTGCAAACAGAAGAATGTGAGTACTGTAGAATTTTATAGCCGGTTGGTTTCCCGGTTTATGATAGATTATGATGCAATTCAACATACTAATTTTTATGCCGGTGGCGGTGGTCAAAGCTTTTCCAATCTGAATCTTAAATTTTCCAGTGAGGAAATGCTATCCTTTTTCTTTAAAAAACTGAAAGAAGAAATTTTAAAAATTAAAGACAATAATGAGCGGAATTTTAATTTGGCAATCGTTTCAAAGAATGAAGGAGTCTTATATGATTTCCGAAATGAAATCAGGGGCAACAAAGAATTAAAAACCGAACAACTTTATCAATTGGCAGTTGGATATTATCAAAAGGTATCAACTGAATATTTGAACCAAACTAATTCAGTCGTTGGCGTTTCAGGTTCTGATCTAATAAGCATGCCAAGAAAGTTTCTTTTTTTGTACCCAGATTTTAGGGTCCCTTTTCATCCCTTTGAACCCAGGGGAATAGTGCAGTTTTATAATTCCTATGCTTTTATAGACTATGTAATGAATCATGACTTATTTGATGTTCTATACCAAGTTGCTGCTGACCTTGACTATTTTCGACTTTGGTTGCTCGATTATCAAGTTGTGATGAGTTCCAGGGATCTCTTTTTTCGGGAATCCATACCACTCACTAAAATGGATCAATTGGCTACTAAACTGGAGCAACGAAATGCCAATCAATCAGCGGACCTGAATATTCTTTATATGCACATGGGCAGTCAGGCTTTTGATCAAAATGAAATTGAAAAAGGTATTGAGTTTTTAAAAAAGATCCAGCCGGAAAAACTTCTCAATTCATTTCAGTATAAGAATTTCAACTTTGTTAATGATTATTCATTTGAATTAACAGGTAAAGCAATAGCAGATCTGACATCTAATGGCCAATTTGAACCTGCCTACAAATTACTCAATGTCTTTAAAAAGGAAGTAAATCGTTCCTCACTTTATGGATATGCAAGTCAGTTGATATCTTTAAATTACAAGCAACCGGAAATGGCACAACGTCTGCTTGATTCTGCCATTAATGATATGAACCGGTTGGATAACCCGGCTGTTTTTCAACCCAATCGTCACCAGGTAGCCATAGCCCTTATGTATCTGGATCCCGATAAGCATTCAAAAGAGGCCTATCAGACTATTAAAAATTCGTTTAATAAATTTGAAGCAATATGGCGATTTAGCAAAGCACATGCAATCCACGGGAATTTATTTAAAGCCCTAAAGCAAGCCCCTGCACTAATTTCTTCTGCCGATAATTCAGGATTTTTATCAATTACTGCAGAAGGTTTCAGCCTAACAAATTCCAAAAAAATGGAATGGACAAAATTTAAAAACAATGAGTTTATTTTCAGCCGAAGATTTCTACCTTATATAAATGAAAACGAATAAATGATCGACCAGCAAACCATATGTCCCTATACAGGCCTCCGTTCATTTACAGAGGAGGAAAGTCTTTATTTTAAAGGAAGGGATTTGCAGGTGGATCAGATCACAGCACTTCTGGAACAAAATAAATTCCTGATGGTGACCGGTGCTTCGGGTGAAGGGAAGTCATCTTTGATTTATGCTGGTCTTGTGCCGAATGCAAGAGCCGGATTTTTCAAAGCGAAATATACCAATTGGGTGGTAGCAGATTTTCGTCCGGAGCGCAGCCCCGTTCATAATATGGCGGAGGCATTGGCTGAGACATTTGATTCTAAATCATCTACCATTGAAACTGAATTAAGACGGGGGTTTTCCTCATTGATTGATCTATATACTAATTCCGATTTTTATATTGATGAAAATGATGAAAGCTGGAAACAGTTAGCCGAACCAGATCAAAAGAACAGAAAAAGAAAAGCCGCCAATCTGATGATCCTGGTGGATCAGTTCGAAGAATTTTTTACCAATCCTGAAAATTTCTATAACGAAGCCCCATCACAGGATTCACAAATTGTTGTGAATCTGATTTTGGAAACTGCACGAATTGCCATTAAAAAAAACATTCCCGTTTATATAGTATGTACCATGCGTTCTGATTATATCGGGCAGTGTTCTGCATTTAGAGGATTACCGGAATATATCGGCTTCTCACAATTTTTTGTTCCAAGATTAAAACGTAAAGATCTTAAACAGGTAATTGAGGAGCCTGCTATATTAAGCGGCAATCGTATTTCTCAGCGGCTGATAGAACGATTGGTTTATGATATTGCTGAAGGCGTGGATCAGTTGCCGATTTTGCAACATGCCCTTAATCAAATATGGCATGCAGCTGATAACGGAAAAGAGGAAATGGATCTGATCCATTATGCCATGGTGGGAGGCATGCCGGCTGATGAATTGCCGGATGAAGATCAATATAGGTTTGGTAAATGGTTTAAAAATTTACCTGAGATACGACAAATACACTATGGAGAAACAGGGCTGAATAAAGCGATTGAAATTCATGCCAGTGTTTTGTATGCGAATGCCTGGGAAAGTTATAACCAGAAGCATCCACAGCATCCTATTACGCAGCAAGAAGCAAAGCGGATAATTGCCCTGACGTTTAGCTGTCTTACCAAGATAGACAATAGCCGTGCTGTTCGTAACAGGATGACACTTTCAGAAATTACCGGAATCATTAATTCGCCGGCAATTACAACCAGAGTAGTAGATGAAGTGTTGAGTATTTATCGTGAAGAGGGAAACTCTTTCATCCGGCCTTTCAAAACAGAAGATCCGGCAACTCATCATCTTGCTGAAGAAACGGTTTTGGATATCACACATGAAAGCCTGATCCGCAACTGGAATAAACTGAATACATGGGCCAATCAGGAGTTTGAGTATTATGCTACATACCTTGATTTCAAAAAGCAATTGGATCGTTGGAAAAACAGCGGAAAGAGTTTGGGCTTTTTATTACCCATTGGCCCTCTCACCTATTTCGAAAATTGGTATAATAAATGTAAACCGAATGAAGGTTGGATAAAACGTTATTCTGCGATTCAGGATGATCAAAAGAAAGCAAATACTGACGCAAAAACTGTGCTGGCAGATATCCGCGGATTTATTAAGCAAAGTGCTAGAAAAGTTACTGTTACCAGGGCATTTATAAAATATGGTCCACGACGCATTGCTACCATTATTGCTATAGTTGTAATGCTCATTTTAAGTGGATTTTATTGGTATAATGCAGAGCAAAAACAAAACCGGAGAGTGATTGAAAATGTAAGGAATGAATCAATGACATTGATGAATAGCAAAGAGGTGGGTTCTAATATTAAAGCTCTGCCTTTGTTATTAGAGGAACGTTATGAAGCCGGCTATATGATGAAATATTTATCCGGCTTGGAAACAAAGGAAAGAGTAAGCCTGGCGAATGAAACTTATAAGCAGTTATTATTAATTGATAAACATGATGAGACAGATCTCAAAACTCAATTAACAAACCTGATCCAAATAAATTTCAAGGAATTAGTTGCTAAGAAAACGGATTATCCATTTCTATTATCAGAACTGAATAAGTTCAGTACATTGCTGGCCTACGACAATTATTATAATCCTTCAGCAGCGAGTGAAAAAATATTACAGGATTTTGTGGATGAAGGTTACCAACTGGCGTTGATCTTTTATAAAGAGAAAAGTTTATTCCAGGCCACGATACCCCAAGAATTGAATTATGCCATTCAACAATGGCTCACTTTTGGTGCCGTGACTCCCGAAAAACTGAATTCAATATTGCAATTATTATCACCATTTGAAGGAACTGTTGGAGAAGAGATGTATGCTGTTTACTATCCAAAAGGAAGTTATGAGATCAATGGCCGGATACCCAATGACTTTAATGGTGGTTATCATACGTTGGCTTCCTTATATGCCGCATCCGGAAATATTGACAAAGTCATACAATGTTTTGAAACGATACAGCAGGTTGGCATGAATGATTATTTTACCGGCAGTCTGTTTAATAACTATAATAATATCCTGGCCATATTTTATCAGTTTGGTCACCGTGAAAAAACGGTTGAGATGATAAAATGGCAGGGAGTCAACTATGCTACCAATACGCCACTGACCATTTTTCGGAATTCCGTTATTCGTGCTGGCTATATAAGCCACTTGTACCGGGTTAATATTGAAAAAAATATTCTTCGTTCCTATAAAGGTTATTTTTTCCCCAACCTTTGCCTGGCAAAACGTGAAGTGTTCAATGCACTGGCAGATGATTATGAAAAATTAATTTCGGAAATAAAAGATCCTTCAGAAAGAAATTATACAATGGCCATCAATAAAAAACGAAGGGCCATGTTTACCTATAAGTATAATTATGACCGCGGGTTGACTATTGACCAGGTTTCGTTGGAAAACCAGTTGCAACAGGCAGTCGATCATTTCAGGCTGGTCAGTAAAGATTCGCTGGAAGTAGTAATACCGGTCACCATACCGTACTATGGTGATGGAGTCAGAAACCGTCAATACAAACGTAAGCATTTATTCCTTTATCCGGATTATATGGAGGGCTGGTTCAGCTGGACCTATCATTCAGACCTGTTCTTTAATTTCATGGATAAGCATAATCTTTTTAAAGAATTATATACTGATCCCTCAGATTTTGGATTTATCAATTTCTGGATAGCCAAAGCGAATGAACATAAGCCCTTCATGCAGGGCGGCTTAGCTTTTGATAATGATTTTCCGTTAAGCGATAAAACACTGGAACGGGTTTTGGCATTAGCCGATACACATCCGCTGGGTAAAAGTCTTGATCAGAACCTCGTATGTCTTATACTGGCGAACCGGGCTTTTGCTAGTAATGATACAGTGCGGGGGATGAAGTATTATCAGCGTTTTGATAAGGATAATTTTGCAGCATCCCGTGATAAGTTTGAATACCTGGAAAAAACATTCTTTTTGAACCAGTTGAAAGATCTATGTGTGAATCTTGCTGTTTCAGGAAAGCATAAAGAGGCCATTGCATTAGCTGAAAAGTTTGAGAAAGATCATGAGAAGGCGTTTGCACATATTTTTATGGCAGAAAAATTATATTTGAATAAAACAGATCCGTTGGCTTTTGAACACCTTGACTCAGTTTTTTCCAAATCAAAGGATATTGATTTTTCACAATTTAATTTTGGAGCCATGCAGGCAATAGATTTCCGGTTCAATTGGATTTTACTCATGTCCCGTATTGGTGGTCGGCAACTAAATTCTTTATCCGATAATCTCCTTGCTGAAATAGTTGAACAGAATAAGTTTAAGGGTGTAATCAGCAGGGTATATGGTGTAGCGGAGGAAGGAAATTTTTACCGGGCTAAAATGGCAATACCTTCTACTTTAACTGAAACAGAAGAATTAATAGCGAGGAGTTTCATTGTATGGCAGGCTTGCCGAAAAAAGGAAATAGAAAGCGGAGAACAAAAATGGACAGCGATGGATGAATTTCTAACACATGATTTTAATTATATATCTTTCTTGCCTATCTAATGAAAAGATTTAATACTATATATTATTTATTATTTATCCTGTTAGTGATGGGGGCTTTTGCTGCTATGGCTCAGAATAATTATGGTTTAAAGATCATGGGGGGAGTGGCTTTTGTATTTGGATTACTTTTTCTTATTGAATTCATATCTGTCCTTCAAGAGAAAGGTAAAAAGGATATATACAGATTAATAGAACCAGCCTGCCTTCTTATACTTTCAGTCATCTTTGCACTCAGGGTATTTTATATATATTTTTCTTTTGTTGAATTGTTGTTTGCGGCGGCAGGAGTCTTACTGGCATTGGTTTACCTGCGGAAAATGATACTCCGCTTCCAGCAGATTCAGCCCCAAAATAAATTCCTGGCCATGCTGGCACTCGTTTTTCATTTGAGCATTATTCTATTTCTTATTTCACTGGTCATGGTTCCGTTTGCGCCAAAGACTTCAGAAATTGCCGGTGCAGGGGCATTTGTTTTATTATTGGTATTTACTGTTGCAGGGTTTTTAAAAAGAGATTTGCTGGTAGAAGGAGAAAAAATTTCTGCTTTTAAGATAGTCGCTCAGTTTAAAGACCATTCCATCATCATTGTTTCTCTGTTCTTATTGTTTACTTTCTATGTTGGCTTCAACCGGATTGGCCTGATTCCAGGTATTTATTCCGATGAATTTCCCCAGGCCTATTATAAACTGGTAGATGAAGCTGCAAAACGAAATGAGAAACAGGTTGATGGCAAATACAAATACGAAAAATTTAAGGAACAGTACAATCAGTTCCTGAAACACAATAAGATCAAGGATTAAAAATTTATGGTGATAATTGAATAAATCCCCAAAACAGCCATGACAAAAATTCATAACAGCTTGGGTTTGTAATTTACAATAGTCCGGTTTTTTGTAAAAGGTTATTTCTTGGGAGCAAGTAAGGAGAAGTAAATAAATTTCTTTTGTTTGCACATGTTATCGAACTGCCTTCTGTCTTGAAACACAACATTTTCCTGATTCGCCCAATCAACCCACTTTCCCAACAACTGTAATGGAGCCTGGTAATGTATATAAATCAACTACAATACACAAGTTTACATGTTAAGTGATAATTTTAAGTTCCTTTAAGGAACAGAAAAGCAAAAGTGTAAAATGCTTAAATCAATTATGCTCTATCTATTATTAGTTACAGCAATAATTATGTCTTGTAATAATGGTAAATCAGATGTTGTGACTGCTAAAGACGACAGTGTTCATTCCTGTATGAATGTTCCGTCAAGATTTGGTATTGATTCTTCAGCTAATACTATTCAGTTCAGTGGCGATTCATCGGTGGATGGAATGATCTTGATTCCCGGCGGCATATTTGAAATGGGAGGAGATAATGAACAGGCAAGCCCTGATGAATATCCAAAACATAAAGTGCAGGTGTCGCCTTTTTATATGGACATAACAGAAGTAACCAATGCACAGTTTAAAAAGTTTGTAGATGCAACTGGTTATATAACTACGGCAGAAAAAAAACCAGATTGGGAAGAATTAAAAAAAACTGTTCCGCCCGGCACACCCAAACCGCCGGATAGTGTGCTAGTGGCAGCATCACTTGTTTTCAGATCTTCTAACGGTCCGGTGGACCTGAACGATTATACTCAATGGTGGAGTTGGATTAATGGTGCAAGCTGGAAAAATCCACAAGGTCCCGGCAGTAATAGTAATGGGAAAGATAATTATCCGGTCGTGCAGGTTAGCTGGGATGATGCGATGGCTTATTGCAAATGGGCGGGCAAACGGTTACCAACAGAAGCGGAATGGGAATTTGCTGCAAGAGGTGGATTGATAAATAATATTTACCCTTGGGGAAATGAACATGTGAATACCGGCAAACCAAAAGCCAACAGTTGGGAAGGAAAATTTCCTTACCTGAATGAAAAGAAAGATGGTTATGTAACAATGGCTCCAGTAAAATCATTTGCAGCAAATGGCTATGGCCTTTTTGATATGGCGGGCAATGTGTGGGAGTGGTGTAGAGATCGGTACAATGCGGATTATTATAAAACTATTTCAAGCAGTGTTTCAATTAATCCACCTGGTCCTGCCAAAAGTTTTGATCCTGCTGAACCCTATACTGAAAAAAGATCTTTGCGGAGTGGTAGCTTTCTTTGCAACGACAGTTACTGCAGTGGTTACCGTGTAGCAAGAAGAATGAAAAGCAGTCCGGATACAGGATTGGAGCATACCGGTTTTAGATGCGTGAAGGATATTAGATAAGATATATTAATGATGCAGGTCCATTCCATAAGGGATTTAGCGTTGTAATAAATTTCGGCAGTATCAGTAGTTGTAGCCAATATTCACAAATTTGAAAACCTGATATAATCCAACACAATTTGGTTAAATAATTCTCTGCTCCCCGATACACAAGCCTAAATTCTTATTTGGAAGAATTCAGGCTTTTTTTATTTTAAATCTTCTTAACTGGAACTGTACTATCACTTTTTAGTTTTGAGAGGAAAGAAATTGAATTAACACTTCCCAATTATTGCCCTTTCTACGAAAAATCATGTTCAACGTAATTCGCTTTAATTCCATATAGTGTGAATTATGTAACAACACACAAAAATTGCATAACAATTATCAGATTATAATGTGCTATTTTATATCGATTGAAGAAGCAAAAACTATCGTTAGCAATACTTTAGAAACGAAAGAACAGATACAATGAAACTGATACCGTTGGCACATGAGCTGATATCCAATATGAGGGCTTTTTTTCAAACGAATAATTCAAAATTAAATTATCCGGATGAGGAACCTTTAAAAGCTGAATTATTCAGTTCGGACCAGATGGAACGTTTTGGCAAAACGCTTGCAACGAATCATAAATTGAGTACGAAAACGGGAAAGGAACATTTACTCAGGCGACTTGCAGATAATGAGATCATTTTACATGAAGTTCGCAAATTGCTTGCCGATTCAATAAAGAAAAAATCCCAGATAACGCCGGCAGGCGAATGGTTGATTGATAATTTTTACCTGATAGAAGAAAACATCCGGAATGCTAAAAAACATTTCCCCAAAGGGTATAGTAAAAACCTGCCCCAGCTTTCAGATGCAGGTTTAGCCGGCCTTACCCGTATTTATGACATTGTCCTCCAGATCATTTCTCACAGTGATGGCAGAATAGACTTGGAGAGCCTGAGCAGTTTCATTAAGGCTTATCAAACCGTTACAAATTTACAATTGGGTGAATTATGGGCTATACCTATTATGCTTCGCCTGGCATTGATT
>JBBSJN010000015.1:0-26991 GCA_038257235.1 Chitinophagales bacterium | reverse complement strand
TGATGATGTTTGCCATGGTGAATTTGCATGGTTTCAGTGTCAATATGTGGTTCTAATGCGCCGTGTGCATATGGTAATGCAGGAAGTGTAAATGCCATAATACCTTGTTTTAAGTTTTAAAATGAGTTTATACTAAAGAATAACAAATTTATTGCCATTCGGTTGTTATCTCATAAAATAAGTTATTTTATTCCTTTATGCGAAAGTTATTTTTTTAATCGATTGAGCTTTTTCCCTTTTTCGGTAAAAGTTTCAACAATGCCCCTCGTTTCGAGGTCAAACCGGATAGAGATAGTGTACCAGGGGATTGATTTTTTAAAGTCAGGCATTTTCTTTTTTATGATTTTTACTACATCATCAGTCAGCTCAGTAAAAGTTTTCCCCTGCCCGCTTTCACTATTTTTATTTTTGCCGGTCAGGCGGGCCTTACTGCCTTTTAGACTTTGAAGGATAGCAGCCTTGAACACTTCATAAATAGCCGAATCAAATTTTCTTTCCGTTCCGGTAACAGGATGAGTAAAGATTGTTTTAGTAGCCTTTGCCATTTGTTATCTTTTCCCTATAAAAAAATCTTTCATCAACCTTGCACAATCCTCTTTCATTACCCCTCTTATCAATTCTGTTTTAGGATGGAAAGGCCAGTTGGTTCCTGCAGTTTTTTTATAGCCATTCTTTTCGTCATCTGCACCATAAACGATTTTTCCAATCTTGCTCCAATAGATTGCCCCTGCACACATAAAGCAAGGCTCTACGGTTACATACAATGTTGCATCAGGAAGATACTTGGCTCCTAAAGAATTAAATGCTGATGTGAGAGCAATCATTTCGGCATGTGCAGTCGGGTCTTTCAACCGCTCCGTCATATTATGTCCCCGGGCAATGATCTTTTCATTCACTACCACCACAGCACCGATAGGAATTTCTTCATCTTCAAAAGCCTTTTTAGCTTCCTTCAATGCCTGCATCATAAAGTATTCATCTGTCATGAAGAAGGGAGATTTGATTACCTTGGTATAAAATTAGAATTAATGGCAGACATTTCAAGCCTTGAAAATTTGCGTAAGCATTTTAATAGTGGCAATACTCAATCTTATGCTTTTCGAAAAGAGCAGCTTAACCGATTGAAGTCCTCTATTTTAAAATATGAGCAGGATTTATATGATGCCTTATATACTGATTTGAAAAAAAGCCCTGAAGAAGTGTGGGTAACAGAAACAGGTATGGTGATTTCAGAATTAAACACCGCCATAAAAAAATTGTGTAAGTGGATGAAACCAAAACGGGTTGCCACCAATTTACTAAACCTGCCATCGAGAAGCCGCATTCTATCCGAACCTTTAGGCGTTGTGCTTATCATAGCTCCCTGGAATTATCCTTTTCAATTATTGATCAATCCATTAATTGGTGCCATTGCTGCTGGAAATTGTGTAGCACTGAAGCCCAGTGAATTTGCCCCTGCCACAGATGCAGTGATGAAAAAAGTTATTGAAGAGACTTTTTCAAAGGAATACATTTTGTATGTACAAGGCGATGGGGCAGTTGTTATTCCTGAAATGATGAAAAACTTTACTTTCAATCATGTATTTTATACTGGCAGCACAGCAGTTGGCAAATTAATTTACAAAATGGCTGCTGAAAGATTAACCCCTGTTACGTTAGAGCTTGGTGGCAAAAGCCCTTGTGTAGTGGAAAGTGATGCCAATATTAAAGTAGCAGCCCGTCGTATTGCCATGACAAAATTCTCCAATGCCGGGCAAATGTGTGTGGCGCCTGATTATGTTCTGGTACATGAATCAGTGAAAGAAAAATTCGTTGATTCGATGAAAGAATCAATCGAAAAGTTTTTTACTTCGACACCAGAAGAGAGTTATAATTACGGAAAAATCATTAATGGAAAACAGTTTGACCGCTTGAGTAATTATTTGCAACAGGGAAAAGTTGTACATGGTGGACGAGCTGAAAAAGAAAAATTATACATTGAGCCAACTTTGTTGACTGATGTCTCATTGACTGCTGATGTTATGAAGGATGAAATATTTGGGCCGATACTCCCGGTATTTTCTTTTAGTGAAAAAGATGAGGCATTAAAAATAATCCGGCAACATCCGAATCCGCTGTCTTTTTATATTTATACTTCAAGCAGTAAGAAAGAAAATGAATGGCTGAAAGCTGTACCGGCTGGTGGTTCCTGTGTTAATAATTCAAGCTGGCATTTAACCAATCATAATCTGCCTTTTGGTGGAAGAGGATTCAGTGGTATGGGAAATTATCATGGACAATTTTCTTTTGACACATTCAGCCATAAAAAAGCAGTGATGAAAACACCAACATGGTTTGATCCGGCAATAAAATATCCGCCATTCAAAGGGAAGCTGAAATTGTTTAAATGGGTGATTAAATAAGTTATCCCACAAAGGCACTAAGAAGCACAAAGAATAGCATCATGACAGAAAATGAATTAGCAACAATTGCTTTTGATAGTAGTTTTAAAATTCATAAAACTTTAGGTCCAGGGCTTCTTGAAAGTGTTTATGAGGCTGCTTTTGCTTATGAACTTATAAAAAGAGGAATTGAATTTACCAGACAGCAAGGTATCGTAGCTAATTATGAAGACGAAATTCTTGATGTTGGTTTTAGGGCAGATATAATAATAGAAAATAAATTAATTGTAGAGTTAAAATCCGTTGAACGGTTAGAGAAAGTTCATCACAAAACTGTTTTAACTTACTAGAGGTTAGCAAAAATGAAGCTAGGATTATTAATAAATTTTAATGTAGAATTAATAAAAGAAGGCATACATAGAAAAGTTCTTGGGCAATTAAACTAACCTCTGTGTTCTTTGTGCCTTTGTGGGAAAAAAATGAAAAAAATAAAACGATTTATAATTGTTCTGCTTGTATTAATAGCAGTATTTGCTGTGTATGTAGAAATTGTAAATCGTAATTCTATAAATATGACGTACAGGCAAAAACTATTAAAAGCAGTTTATCCGGCATTAATGTGGTTCACAAAACTTACCGGAAAGAATACAAAAGAGCTTGCAGGAAATAAGCAACCACCCGTTTCTTTTTATTCGCTGAAAGGGCAATTAAATAATGGCGACATACTGGATTTTGCAGAGCTAAAAGGAAAGAAAGTATTGCTGGTAAATACTGCCAGCGATTGTGGTTATACCAACCAATATACTGATCTGCAAAAACTGGCAGATGAATATAAAGACAAACTTATTGTGCTGGGATTTCCCGCCAACGATTTTAAAGAACAGGAGAAAGGAACGGATGAAGAAATTGCCTCGTTTTGTAAAAAAAATTACGGCGTTACATTTTCATTGATGCAGAAAAGTTCTGTAATAAAAAAATCGGAACAGCATTTGGTATATCAGTGGCTTACAGACGCCACTAAAAACGGATGGAACACAAAATCTCCTTCCTGGAATTTTACAAAATACATTGTAAATGAAGAAGGAGTGCTGACTAATTATTTCGGGTCGTCTATTTCTCCATTGGATAGTGATGTGTTAAAAGCAATTAATAAATAATATTTAAAATCAACGAGTATGGTGTACAATGATATTATCGGCACAATTGGCGTAGGCCTTATTTTGATGGCTTATTTTCTGGGTACAGAAAAATTAATTAAGAATGATGGGAAACTTTATTTTGTGATGAATATTTTTGGTGCCGGACTTGCCTGCTATGCTTCTTTCCTGATCGGCTACTGGCCGTTCGTTATTCTAGAAGGAACCTGGGTATTAGTTTCTATTTATGGTTTGATGCGGGCAATGAAAATTAAGATGACCTAAGGGTCGGACACTCCTGGGTCGGAGCGCTGAAAACGATCTGAACCATAAATAGGATAACCTGAACCATATAAGAATATTTAAAAAATGTAATCATGCATTTTGCTCCCCATGAATATTATCATGTGTATAATCGTGGAAATAACAAGCAGCCAATTTTCTTCAATCAAGTAAACTATTTATTCTTTTTAAAGAAGATAAGAGATCAGTTACTTCCTTGTGCGGATATTATAGCCTATTGCCTCATGCCGAATCCCCGCCTGAACGGACGGGCAGGATTTTCACTTTATGTTGCGGGCAAATGAAAAAGGGTTGACAGAAAGAGATTCCTTTGGCGGTAAACCAATGCAGGAACTTGCTTACAGGATCGGGATTTTATTAAGCAGTTATTCGCAAGCCATCAATAAGCAAAATGGAACTACAGGTTCACTATTTCAACAGAAAACAAAAGCTAAAATTTTAAGTGAAGAAAGTAATGGTTCAAGAATCAGTTATTTTGAAAAATGCTTTCATTATATACATCAGAATCCATTGAGTGTAAAGAAGGTTGTTGCTTTGCAAGATTGGGCATATTCTTCATATCCTGACTATGCAGAATTTCGAAATGGAACAATGTGTAACAAAGAAATTTTCTACTCGCTTACAGGTATGTTGTCAAAAGATATTATCGAGAGAACAAATGAGGGAATTGAGAAGGAGATTGTTGAGAAGCTTTTTTAATATGGCCCAGGTTGTAAACAGCTTTGCATGCTTCGTCGTTTATAGTTACGGTTCAGACCGCTTTCAGCGTTCCGACCCTATACAGGACATTTTTCATGATAGTTAATTAACTCAATCGGAGTTTTTTCTACTTCAAATCCTGCATACGTAATAGCTACTTCATTTAGCACTTCATTCACCTCTTCTTCAGTAGGTAAAGTAACAAGTCTGGTGCGATATTCTTTTATATTGGGTAATCCTTTCAGATAATTAGCATAGTGGCGGCGCATTTCATTGATACCAACAACCGGTCCTTTCCATTGCACAGAAAGGTTCAGGTGTTTTCTGCACACAGCAATACGGTCTGCAATAGAAGGAGAAGGTAAATGCTCACCTGTTTTAATAAAATGTTTTATCTCATTAAATATCCAGGGATAACCGATAGCGGCACGGCCAATCATTATTCCATCCACACCATAACGGTTTTTATATTCTACTGCTTTTTCTGGAGAATCAATATCGCCATTGCCAAAAATTGGGATGTTGATTCTTGGATTATTTTTCACTTTTGCTATAAGCGACCAATCCGCTTCGCCTTTATACATCTGGCAGCGGGTACGGCCATGTATCGCCAATGCTTTTATACCTACATCCTGCAAACGTTCCGCTACTTCTTCAATATTTCTGGTTTTATCATCCCAGCCCAACCTTGTTTTTACAGTAACAGGTAAGGATGTTGATTTTACAACAGCATCTGTTAAGCGAACCATCAAATCAACATCTTTTAATACACCAGCCCCAGCACCTTTCAGTGCCACTTTTTTTACCGGGCAACCAAAGTTAATGTCGAGCAGATCGGGATTGGTAACTTCTACAATTTTTGCTGCCATCGCAAGACTGTCTTCATCGCCTCCAAAAATTTGTATACCAACAGGTCTTTCGTAATCAAAAATGTCGAGTTTTTTGCGGCTTTTGATGGCATCCCGTATCAACCCTTCACTGGAAATAAATTCCGTGTACATCAAATCGGCTCCTTTATCCTTACATACAGCCCGGAAAGGTGGATCACTCACATCCTCCATGGGTGCCAGAAGCAGCGGGAAGTCAGGAAGTTGTATGTTCTCGATTCGTATCATTCAAGATGCAATTGCCTATTTTTGCCTGCCCATATTTGATGGGAAACTGTTTATTATAATAGAGCCTGCAAATTTACATTTTAATCGCCAAAGTTTATGTACGATAGTTATTCAAAGGGCATTTCTTATTCAGCCGGTTTTTTTATGTTGATTGCTTTTGCTGTGGCCAGCAGCATATTGGCGGGTTTGCTCAGTATTCCCATTTGGACAGCAATGACGGGTGAAAGTGCATTGAAAATAGAAGAAGGCCTGCTAAACCCCAAGAATAGTAATGCAGTAAAAGTGATTCAAATGATAGCAGCTGTAGTTGGATTCTTATTGCCAACTTTACTCACTGCACAGATCATGAACAGGCGGCCGCTGAAGCTGTTAGGATTTAAAGGGACGATAAAATGGAAGGAAATAAGTGTTGTGTTTGCAATTGTAATAACAGCCTTGTTTGTATCAGCAGCATTAGCATGGTTTAATCAAAATATTCCGGTTGATGCTTCCTGGAAAGCAAGGTTTGATAAAATGGAGGCGGATTATATTAAACAGGCAGCAGCAATTTTAAGCCTGAATAATTTTGGCGAGTACCTGCTGGCCATTTTCATTATGGCGTTTTTGCCTGCATTGTGCGAAGAGACTTTATTCCGGGGCGGCCTGCAGAACTTTTTATCCCGTGCCACAAAAAATCCATGGCTGGCAATTGTTATTGTCAGTATCATATTCAGTGTGGCGCATTTTTCTTTTTATGGATTTTTATCAAGAGTTTTTCTGGGAATGATGCTTGGTGCTATCTACCATTTTTCAGGAAAACTATGGCTAAGCATACTGGCGCATTTTATCAATAATGCTATTGCTATTTCAGTTGTGTATGCTATCAAAATGAATGGCAAATCGGTGGCAGAAGCGATGAATGATTCAGGCGATGCTTCTTGGTATGGCATATTCGCCTTACCTTTTTTAATTGCTTTGTTTTATTTTTTTAAAAAGATAACAGTGAAGCCGGCAGAAGAAATTCCGCCTGCGGGTAAAGATGAAAGTTTGCGCAACACACCATTTTATTAATGATTTAATTGATTCATGGCATTTAATATTCAAACCTTTCGCACCAGAGCATTAACGGCAATTGTATTTGTGGCTATTATGCTGGTGGGTTTGCTCTGGAATGAATGGAGCTTTCTTATTTTATTTTCCATCATTCATTTTGGTTGCTGGTGGGAATACCTGAAACTGACAGAAAAAATACATTCCACTTCTTTTCATCCATACACTAAGTTGGGGTTGATGGTAATGGGTTATGGTATCATGCTTTGGTTTTGCAGTCCGGCATATCATATCAGTGGTTATGGATTGAAAGAAAATATATCGTTGCCTGTTTCGGCAGCAGGATTTGGGTTATTACTCACTGGCATTTTTCAAAAGAATCTCATTAATGTAAAAGCATTTGGTTATGCTGTGTTAGGGTTGTTATATATTTCTTTGTGTTGGGGATTGATGATGGATTTGTATGGGATAAAAAATAATAATCCGGCTTTATATAAAGACTCTAATCTCTATTTAATTTATTTTCCACTTTTAGTGATAGTGTGCATGTGGATCAACGATACAATGGCGTATCTCGTTGGTTCATTAATAGGGAAAACTCCACTATCAAAAATTTCTCCTAAAAAAACATGGGAAGGGACAATTGGCGGAATTGCCTTATGTGCTATTGTAATGGGATTTGTAGGATTTATATGCGATGATTGGTTTGTTTTCGGTCAATCGTTATCATTTTGGATTCTCTTTAGTTTGATAGCAGCTATCACTGGCACCCTCGGAGATTTAGTAGAATCCAAACTCAAACGTTCAGCAGGAGTTAAAGACAGCGGCTCATTAATGCCCGGCCATGGTGGTTTTTTAGATAGGTTTGATTCATTACTACTTGCCACACCATTTGTTTGGATCTATGTTCAATTGTTTATGAAGTAATTAGCCCTTCATTATTGATAAATTTACTCCGCCTGAATTATCCAGTCGGACAGGCATTCCTTATATTTGCTTACAACTGATTAGTAATGACAATTCACAAAGAAGGATATAAATCAATCGCCATAGCAGTAATACTGTTCGGCATTATCAATGTTGTCTCATTTTATTTTTTGAGTTCATCGTTGCCGATAATAAGTCTGCTCCTGTTTATTGCTACACTTGGCCTTCTTCTTTTTCTTATTTCATTTTTCAGAGTACCTAACCGTAAACTAACCATTGATGAAAATGGCATTATTGCCCCGGCAGATGGTAAAGTGGTGGTGATAGAAGAAGTGCAGGCAGACGAATATTTTACTGACCGCCGAATACAGATTTCTATTTTTATGAGTCCGTTGAATGTGCATGTAAACCGTAATCCGGTAAGCGGCGAAGTGGTGTATAGTGAATATCATAAAGGGAAATATCTGGTAGCATGGCATCCTAAATCTTCTACAGAGAATGAAAGACATTCTGTAGTTTATAGAAAAGACGGTAAAGAAATACTTGTAAAACAAATTGCAGGTGCAGTAGCAAAGCGTATTTGTAATTACTTGCAGGCTGGGCAAGAAGTAAAGCAAACAGAAGAAATGGGATTTATAAAATTCGGCTCCAGAGTTGATCTGTTGCTTCCGTTAGATGCAAAAATTCATGTAAAGATTGGTGATAAGCCACAGGGTGGCGTTACTACTATTGCAACCTGGTAAGCTTTCTTACATTTTCTACATTTTTTTGACGACTTTATGTTTTGAGTTCTACAGGAGTTCTGTAACTTTAAGCAAACATATTTTATATGAGTAATGCCGAAATGAGAAAAAAGGTAAAAAAGTATATTGACGAAGCTGATGATCATGTGGTTAAAATGGTTTACTCCATGCTTGAAGCTGACAGGGAAGATGATTGGTGGGATAATTTGCCGAGGGAAGTGCAAAAAAGCATTGACAAAGGGATTAAAGAATTAGATGAAGGAAAAGGAATACCACATGAAGTTGTTATGAAGAAATACAAGAAATGGTTTACAAAATAATCTGGTCAATTACCGCCATTAAAACCTATATCAGCAATATTGAATATCTGGAAGCTGAGTGGACTGATAAAGAAGCCATAAATTTTATCAATGCAGTTAAGAGGAAATTGCAGCTACTTTCATCTCATCCGGATTTGGGCATTACAACAAATAGACGAAGGAATGTAGAAAATCAGTTATTCATAAACGGGTAATTTTATTTTACAGGGCTAAAAAAATAAAGAAGGAAATTGAACTGATCCGTTTTTGGCCTACAAAACAAAATCCGCATAAACTTAAGCTTTAAAATATCCCTTCTAATTCCTTCAGCGAATAAATAGTATGTGTTGGTAGTTTGCCATTGATGCTTAAAGGTTCATTGGTTAGATGATTCACATGAATCTGATCAATACCTGCATTGATGGCACCCAAAATATCAACTTCCATAGTATCGCCGATCATAATACTTTCCTCAGGAGTTGCTCCTGTCTTTTGAAAAGCGAAATCAAAAATCTCTTTGTTTGGTTTAAGACTATTGCTTCCTTCGGATGTTATCACTTGCTTGAAATAAGGACTCAAACCTGAATGTTTCAGCTTGCTATGTTGTGTGTTTTCAAAACCATTGGTGATAAGATGTAATTCATATTTTTTATCAGCCAGGTAATTGAGTATTTCAATGGTGTAAGGAAATAGTATTGTTCTGGTTGGCAGCATTTCCAGAAAACGGTCACCCATATTTTTTGCAAGCGGCTCATCTGCAATTTTAAAATCAAGTAAAGAAAGCCACATTCTCTTTATTCTCAGCTCTTCTTGCTTCACATAACCTTTTCTGTATCGTTCCCAAAGCCTTTCATTATGGCCCAGGTAATTTTTATGAAACGTATCAAAATCATGAACACCTCTTTCCTTTAGCTCCATTTCTTCATATAATTCGCTCAAAGTGGTGCGGCTATTGGCTTCAAAATCCCAAATGGTATGATCCAGGTCAAAAAAGAGATGTTTGTATTTACCTCTTTCCGTTTTATTATTCATCATGATTCATCATTGTTGAGTAATACCGCTTACCAATAGTATATAGATCAATTTTTTCTAAATGACGGCATTATACGGTTACTAAAAGTAAAGTGTTCTGCTTTTGGAACAGATATTTATTATAATTGGTATAATTTGCAAACATAACTATGAATGGAAGACTATGGCAATAAAAAATGAGAATATTTCAAACTCCCCTTTAGGCCCGCCCGGACGACCCGGTCGGACGGGGGTTGGGGGCATGAACGTTATCATAACTGGCGCATCAAAAGGAATAGGGAAAGCAATTGCAGAAATATTTGCAGCAAATGGGTATAATCTTTTTTTATGTTCGAGAGGAGAAGTGGCTCTATATAAAACAATGGAGGAGTTACAAACAAGATTTCCATCTAGTACGGTAAAAGCAAAACCGGTTGACCTGAGCAGGAAAGAAGAAGTAATTGCATTCGCCGATTGGTGTTTATCATTCGCTGTTCCGGATGTAGTAGTTAACAATGCAGGAATATTTCTTACGGGGAATGTTTTGGATGAACCCGAAGGAAATTTAGAAAGTCATATTGAAACAAATCTGTACAGTGCTTATCACTTAACAAGATTGCTTTTGCCGAAAATGATAGAAAGAAAATCTGGCCATATATTTAATATTTGCTCCATTGCAGCCTTGAAAGCTTATAAAAATGGCGGAGCTTATAGTATCAGCAAATTTGCCATGCATGGGTTTAGTACGAACCTGAGAGAAGAAATGAAACCTCAGGGTATCAAAGTAACGTCCGTTCATCCCGGAGCAGTACTAACCGATTCATGGGGTGATTATAATAATGCTGACAAACGGATTATGGAAGCAACTGATATTGCTAGAATGGTGTTTGCTGCCACAGAACTTTCTCCGCAGGCCTGTGTGGAAGAGATTGTTATACGGCCACAGTTAGGAGATCTTTAACACCACTGAAAACTGAATTAGTCCATTAATACAGATAAGTACCAATGCTTCATGTTTGCTATTCTAAATTAGCGGCATCAACAATGAAGAAGATTATTGCTATAGCTGGGTTACTCTTACTCCCTTTTCTTTTGAAGGCACAAATTGCATTCAGTACAGTTGTGCCATTGCAATCGGTTGTAGCAGGTACATCTTTCCAGATACAATACGTTATCGAAGGTGCAGAAACAGTTGATGATTTTAAGCCGCCCGTTTTTGAAGACTTCCGGGTGGTAACCGGACCGAATATTTACAACGGCACCACTGCTTCTGTAACAGGACTAAAGCGAATCAGAAATATCGTTTATACATTAGAAGCAATTAAGCCCGGTAAATTTCTTATTCAAGGCGCTGCTGCTATTATTAATAACAGGAATTATCAAAGCAATAATGTTTTCTTAGTAGTAATTTCTGAAAGGGAAGCAATACGAATAGCCAGGCAGGAAAAGGAGAATTCGATTTCCAATTACTTCTTAAGGCCGGGAGAAGATCCGTATAAGAAAATCGGGGAGAATTTATTTGTAAAAGTACAGGTGGATAAAAAAAAGTGCTATGCAGGAGAGCCGGTGCTGGCCACTTTTAAACTGTATTCATGTCTCGAATCAAAATCTGACATTGTAAAGAATCCTGGGTTTTATGGATTTTCTGTTTTTGATATGATCAATTTGTCCGACAAGGAAGTAACGGCGGAAAAGATTAACGGAAAGTTATTTGATGTACATACCATTCGTAAAGTGCAATTGTTTCCTTTACAAGCCGGAATATTTACCATAGATCCGATGGAAATAAGAAACAGAGTGGAGTTTTCCAGAACGGCCGTCAGTAAAAAAACTGAACAGGAAATAGTGGAAGGAATGTTTGGAAATAAGGATGAGCCTGAGAATACCAGTGCTGTTTATTATGAAACGGAGATCAGTACAGAACCTGTTACCATTACTGTAACACCAACACCGGCAAAGAACAAACCTGTTGATTTTAATGGTGCGGCGGGTAAATATTTTATTGCGGCCTCTTTATTAAAAGATGTGCTGGCAAAAAATGAAGAGGGAATGCTAGAGGTTACCATCAGCGGAACAGGAAATTTCATTCAACTGACTGCGCCATCCATTAACTGGCCCGAAGGAATTGATGCATTTGAACCAACGATTAAAGACGATTTTGATAAGAGCATTTCTCCTTTAACCGGAACCAGGACATTCAGGTTTCCGTTTGTTTGTTCTTTAAAAGGACAAAACAGCATTCCCCCGGTTCAATTCAATTATTTTGATATTGATAGCAATAGTTATAAAACTATTTCAACCAAGACTATAAAGTTTGATATTTCTTCAGCGCAAAGAATAAACCGGGTTGATACAAAAAAGAAAACATCCATAGCAACAATTAATAAAACTTCAAGCCGCATAGCGGCAGGTATTGTAATAGGGCTTGTTTTATTTGTGTTGATCTATTGGATTCAAAGAAGAAAAGAAACTGTTTCTGAAGTTGATGATGTACTTATTGAAAGACCTGAAGCAGACGACATTTTACAACCAGCTACTGAAGTAATTGATGCTGCCGACAATCAGTTTTACAGCAGTTTGTATCAATTGCTATGGAAATATTTTGTCGAAAATTTTAATTTGGAGGGAAGTGGGATGAACAGGAATAAGCTGATTTTCACTGCCGAACAAAAAGGATTATCCAAAGAAATAATTGATAAACTGGAAATGATTCTTTCGGAATGTGAAACGGGTCAATTTACAAATACTTCTCCAGTGCTAGAGAAAACATTACTATTGCAGTCAGCAAAAGAGGTAATTAATGCAGTTGAATCAAAATTACTCTGAGTATTTATAGCCTACACCCCTTACCGAATGGAAATATTTTGGATTGCGGCTGTTGGCTTCAAAATATTTTCTGAAGTTGAGAATAAAATTATCAATCGTTCTTGTAGTTGGGTACACATTATAACCCCAGACAGATTGGAGGATTTTTTCCCTGGGAACTACTTCGTTTTTATTTTCAATCAGCAATTTCAACAGCATCGTTTCTTTTTTGCTTAGCTGAATCTTTTCTCCATTAGCTTTTATTGCTTCCTGTGCTTTAAAATCAATACTATTACCTCCAAATGAAAATAAGTCGCCAACGGTTGATTTGTCCTGTAGTTTTTTATTCTTGTTAATGAGTTTGTGAATTCTCAGCAACAGTTCTTCAAGGTTAAAAGGTTTGGTCAGGTAATCGTCAGCTCCTTTTTTTAAACCAAGCACTCTGTCTGCACTGCTGTTCTTGGCACTCAGTATTAAAATAGGCACTTCATTGTTACTGATGCGAACTGTTTCTGTAACTGTAATGCCATCCATTTCAGGAAGCATTACATCGAGTATGATCAAATCAAAATATTCTGTTTGCACTGCTTTCAATGCCGCTACACCATCCATAGCAGACGTTACTTCATAGCCTTCCAGTTCCAGGTTAAGCTTTAAGGCTTCATGTAGATTCTCTTCATCTTCTACGAGTAAAATCGATGTTTTCTTGGCTGTATTCATGATTTAAAAGTAACGGTAAAAATACTACCCTGTGGTTCATTGTTTGTCACCGCAATGTCGCCATTATGATCTCTTGCTATTTTGTGGCAAAGGTAAAGACCCAATCCGGTTCCCTTAGTTTTACGGGTGGCTTCGCTTCCAATGCGATAGAATTTATTAAAGATCTTACCTTTTTCTGTTTCATCAATTCCGATACCCCGATCTTTTATCTGTAACTCAATTCCTGATCTGTACTTTTTCAGTGTAGTGCTGATTGGAGATCCTTTAGGAGAATATTTTGTGGCATTTTCCAGCAGGTTGTTGATCATCATTTGTAACAGCAGTGTATCACCTTTAATATCTGTATCGTTTTCTATTTCTTCAGTAAAATTCCTTTCAGGAAAACGGTTACTGAACTGAAGAATACAATCTTTTAGCAAGGCAGTCAAATCCAGCTCTTCTTTTTCTGCTTTAAAGTTGTTGCTTTCCAATTGGGCAGCAACCAAAATATTATTGGTCAAAAAATCCAGCCTGGAAGTTTCATCCAATGTGGTGCGGATCAGCTTTTGTTTCTTTTCTTCATCCAGGTTGTATTTCTGCAAGGTTTCCAGATTTAACCGGGCTACAGAAATAGGCGTTTTTAATTCATGAGTAATCGCCATCATGAAATTCTGTTGTTGCTCTTGTATTTTTAATTGACGACTGATAGAGCGGTACACAAAAACAGCACCGATTAAAATCAGGATAAGGAAAGTAACTCCTTCTGCAACATACTTCCAGGTGTTTTTCTTAGCTTCTTTAGCTATTGCAAATGTCTTATCACTTAATTGAGCTTGCGTAAAAGAATCCTTTTCAATATTTATTGATTGATACTGAAGTTGAGCAATGCTTGTATTTTGTTTTTCCAAGGAAATAAACCACCAGGCCAATGCGGCGATGATATATATCAATAGCATCCAGTAAATAACAGTAGTACGTTGAATACTTCTTCTGCTTGCGTCGGGCATATTGCAAAGATGCAATTATTGTTGAGGGCATCCCAAATTTTCGCTTTAGCCCCCGTCCGAACGGCGTTCAGCCGGGCGGGCCTTACCCCGTTGGGGAATTCTATTCATCAACAGTTTAAGAATCATTATATTTTTGCCGATCACAATTTTTTGTGGATGCAAAAATTTGGTCTGCACCCTTATTGTTTCTTTTCAATCCGCAATCCTACGTTCAGTATATTTTTAAGAGGATTTTCCCGCATTATTTGTTCCAGCGTAAAAGTATAGTCGCCGGGTTTTCTGAACCGGAATTGCTGATTGGCAGGTGTAAGTGGTATGCGGTGTTCGTAAATATCATCCATGCCTGTTCCTCTCCAGCCTTCTTCATCTGTAGCCAGTGCAAGGTCGTATCTGGCTTTTTGTGAGGTGTCTTGTCCGGGCTGTTTGGTAATAAGGTTCAGGTAAATGTTATTATAGTTGTATTTATCATTATGTCGAAGCACAATAAATAAGTTGTAAGCAGAAGTGGTGTCTTTTATATTGAAAGTAAAAGAAGGTTTATAAGTATTCTCCCATTGGTGGCCGGGCAGTGTTACTGTTTTTTCGAACAGGTCGATATGAGTGCAGGAGGTAAAAGTGAATTGCACACTGGCAACGGTTAATAAACCAATAAGAATGAATCGTATTCTTTTCAAGAAAATTGTTTTTGCAAATGTAATCAAGAAGATATGATTTTAAAGGTCTGTTACAGTGCATTTAAAACCTGCTCCTTGGCTTTTTCCAGTTCATCCTTCATCATCACCACACATTTCTGTATAGTAGAGTCATAGGCCTTAGAACCGGTGGTGTTTATCTCCCGGCCTATTTCCTGCAAAACGAAAGACAGCTTCTTTCCCTTGGCTTCTTCCGTATCCGCTAATAATGATTTGAAATAATCGCAATGGTTTTTCAGGCGAACCTGTTCTTCAGTAATGTCTATTTTTTCGATGTAATAAATCAGTTCCTGTTCCAGACGGTTGCCATCATAATTCTCCTTGCCTACATTTTCTTCCAAAAGCCGGGTAATACCTTCTCTTATTTTTTGCTGCCGAAGAGGTTCCAGTTTAATTACTTCGGTTTGCTGGCTTTCGATATTAGCAATGCGGGTCAAAAGATCTTGCTCAATCATTGCTCCTTCATTCAGCCGGTGTTTATTTAAGGCATCGATGGCGGCTTGCAACACATTTTGAAAATCTTTCCATTCATCATCAGATAAGGTTTCGCTGCTGGGAGTAATTACTTCCGGCAGTTTAACCAATGTGCTTAATAAATTAGAGGCATCGAGTCCCAACGATGTAGACAATTCTGATAATGGTTTAAAATAAGCTTTAGCAAGGTCTGTATTAATAGTTACAGGTTTAGCATTGCCTGTGTCCTTCAGGCTGATATTACAGTCCACACTACCACGGCTAAGCTGTCCGGATAAAATGCGGCGGATGTCAAATTCAAAAGGTCTTAAGATAGAAGGCAATCTTAGTTGCAGTTCAAATTGTTTTCCATTAAGCGATTTTATATCTACGAGAAATGTTTTGTCACCAACATTTTTTTCGGCTCTTCCAAACCCTGTCATTGATTTCAGCATGTACTTTTTTTTAGATTTTTGTAAAGGTATCTTAATTAATCAATTTTGTTTCCCACCATGAGACGAAGTACACAAAGATCTAATCTAAGAAAGATGAATGTTTTTTGAGATTATATTTTATTTGCAGTCAAAATGTGAAATATTTTTTTCTTATTGATCTTTGTGGGAAAATTCTTTTACAATAAAAAACCCCCCTGGAGTACCAGAGGGATTAATATATGGATGGGTTAGTAAGTACAGGGAAATAAATTTCCCTACACAATATTAAAAAGAATTTTCAGTAACCAAAAAATAATTTCCATTTATTTTATTAACATTTTAAACCGTGCTGTGGATAAGCATGGCCCAAAATTGGATGAAAAAATTATGTTTTATGAAAACGTAAATCGTTTTTTATAAAACATTTTTTATGATGTTGTTTTTTGTAACTGATACAACACAGGACAGTTAAGGTTTGTAGCTTGTTGTAAATTTTAAAATTTATTTAAAAAGTAAAGTGGTCAGCATAAATTTTTACTTTTTACTATCAGCAGAAAGCATAAAAAGCAATGTATAAAAGGGAGAAAAATAGTTTAGAAAAACTTATTAAGATAAAGGACAAAAGCTTGAATCAGGCATTTTATCATCACTATTTCCAATAAACAGGTTATTACCTTTGCCTGACCTGCGCCTGGTATTGGCGTTTAAAAAAATAAACTATGCGATTTGAAACTCCTGTTCCTGTTACTACTATTGCTCAACTTATTGGTGCCGAACTAAAAGGAAATGTAAATGGTACTGCAACTGGTATTAATGAAATTCATAAAGTCGAGAACGGTGATTTGGTTTTTGTAGACCATCCAAAGTATTATTCAACCTGTATAAACTCTGCAGCTACGTTTATAATTATCGATAAAGAAACTGAAGTTCCCGAAGGCAAATCATTACTGATTGTTGATGATCCTTTTGAAGCATATTTAAAGATTGTAAATTTTTACAGGCCATTTGCACCTTCTATGAAAATGATAAGTGTCTCTTCATCCGTTGGAGAAGATACAGTTATTATGCCGGGTGCCTACATAGGAAATCATGTATCGGTTGGAAAGAACTGTATCATACATCCAAATGTTACAATCCTGGATCATTGTAATATTGGTGATAATGTTATCATTCAGGCAGGAACGGTTATCGGCAGCGATGCATTTTATTATAACAAGAAAACAAACAGGGACATTCATTACAAAAAAATGAACAGTTGCGGAAGGGTGATTATTGAAGATGGGGTGGAAATAGGAGCCAATTGTTCTATCGACAGAGGGGTAAGCCATGATACCATCATTGGTGCTGGTACAAAAATGGATAACCTTATTCATATCGGGCATGATACAGTGGTGGGCAAAAATTGTTTGTTTGCAGGGCAAGTGGGAATTGCCGGAGCAACAACTATTGAGGACAATGTAATTCTTTGGGGACAGGTAGGAGTGAGTAAAACATTAACCATTGGAAAAGATGCCATCATCTATGCACAAAGCGGTGTAAAGGACTCTATCGCCGGAGGCAAAGTATATTTCGGATCTCCGGTAGAAGATGCCAGGGAAAAAATGAAAGAGTTTGTCTGGATAAAAAGGATACCACAGTTGTGGGAAAAGGTAATGGGGAAATAATTTAATCTGGCCAATAATCATAAGGTAACTGGTCACCAACATTCTTCCAGCTCCAGTAACCCTGGTTTATCCAGTCTTTCTGATTGTAGTAATATCCGTTTTCAGTTACGGCTATCGTATTTAATATTTCAATGTAGGAGATTGGGTATAGAACATTTTTCGGCAAGTTCATTTTCTTCAGGTATTCAGGCTCTGGTTTTTTATTCGTGTAAGCAATGCTTAACACTTTTGGATACCAGAATTCGATTTGTTGCGTACTGTCTAATGCGCCGTAGTAAAGTGAGTCGTAAGGATTTGTTACACGGTTAAATTTTTTATCATCTTTTTCATCCAGCATATCTATTACCCAACCATCTTCGTAAACGGTACTATCGTAATAGCTGCGCATAAAATGCAGCTTAGAGCCTTCGTAGGCAACGGCACGGTTAGTTTTCCAAACGTTCTGTAAACTGTCTTCGCCTTCTATTTCGGTATATAAACAGAAGCCACGATAAATATAGCTGTCTGTTTTATAGTAATAGACAAATGAATCCAGTTGATAGCGGAGATTATAACCTAATGCATTATTAGAAATTAAAACAGGTTCTGTTGCCAGTATTTTTAAGCGGTTACTTTTTTTGTAGAAATAAAATTTCAGCACTTCAGGATTTAATAAAACGCATTTGGCTGAATTAGGAGTAGCGCCAATGAAATTCTTAGTAAAAAAATCGCCATACTTTTCCCAACCATCTTTTACTTCAAATGTGTTGGTAAGAATAACTTCTTCCATTCTTTTTTCTTCCTTTATTAACAGAATTTCCAATGTTCCTTTTTCCGTTACTCTTATTGTTTGTGTGCCATAACCTGTGTAGCTGAATATAAGATCATATCCTCCGGATTTCAATGAAAGAGAAAACTCTCCTTCCTTATTTGTTACAGTGCCGGAAGTAGTGTTCTGGCAAAATACAGAAGCATTGAATAATGGTTCACGGCTGGCGGAATCTAAAACAGTGCCGCTGATGGTAAACTGTGCCGAAGCAATAAATGAAAATACTGTTGCAATTAAAAAAAGAGAGAAACGTAGTTTTTGCATAGAAATTGATTACCGGGTAAAGATATAAAATGATGTTCAGCTATATTGAAGGTATAACGGGTTTTAAGACTTTAATAGTACAAAGACAGTTGCAGGTTAAGGAAACATCCTACTATTTAAACCGTTGGTAAGTTAATTTTTGAACCTCGTAGAGGTGTTATGTTAGTAGAAAATATCATTAATAGTGATATTTATAGCCCCTGAGGGGCGAAATGTTTTATGCCGATTGTGTATCCGTAATTCCAATTCCATCGGGAAACGGTTGCTACATCGAAAAAATATGGCTATTTAATTATATATGGTTTCACATGCCGCCCCTCTGGGGCTATGATTTTAAAAAGGTATATAAGGTCAGTCAACATCCCGTTAATTAATTATTTCGTTATTTCTTACTATCTGCAATATATTTTACACAGGCTTTTTTAATAGATTCCTCAAGCGGCGTAAAAGAAAAATCCGGAATTGCATTCAACAGCTTATCATTTTCAAACCATGTCTTGCTTTGCGCCACTCTTGCACTTTCTTTTGAAAGCAATGGGTTTTTTCCAGTGAACAAGGATTTAAACTTTTCTATTCGCCAGGCAATGCTCATTAAAAAAGGGGTTGCCAGTTTAGATGGTCTCGTTTTACCAAACGCATCGGCAATGCTGTCCTGTAATTTTTGAAATGTCCAGTTATCGCCGTTAACAATGTATCGCTGCTCGGTAATATTACTTTCCATTAAAAGAATAGTTGCCCTCGCTACATCTTCTACATCTACAAAACCATTGATGCCTGAAGTATACCACTTAAAGCCTTCATAAATATTTCTGAATATAGCACAACTGCCGCTATGCCAGTCACCATACCCCAGTATGGTGCTTGGATTGAGTATTACTCCTTCCAGTCCTTCATTCAATCCCCGCCATGTTTGCAGCTCTGCTTTAAACTTGCTGATGGCATAATGTGTATTTACGTTGGATTCTTCCCATCTTTTTTCTTCATCTACATGACCGCCATAAGCAGTTCTTCCTAATGCAGCAACCGAACTGATATGTATTAAGCGCCGCACATTTTTTTCTAAAGCAACGTTAACGACATTGGCTGTGCCATCCACATTTACTTTGTACATTTCTTTTCTATCCTTTTTTGCAAAAGAAACAATCGCTGCAGAGTGAATAACCGTATCAACACCTTCCATTGCATCTTCCAGCGCAACAATATCCAGCACATCGCCTTCCACCCATTCTACTGAGCCTGTCGAAGTACTGTCAAATATTGCTGCGGGAATCCAGAAAGGAAGCTTGGGAGATCTGCGAATAGCCCGGACACTATATCCTTTTTCAATCAATTGCTTGATAATATAGGAGCCTAAGAATCCTGTGCCGCCTGTAACAAGTATTTTGCCCCCATCCTCCCGAAAAATCGGGACAAGCTCTAAAGGGGAGAGTTTATTTTTCTCTTGATACAAATATTTTTCTTCTTTATCGGTCATTTATTAATTTAAGATATTTAGGAAATAAGGAAATATAAATCCCTTTAGAGTCTTTCCCGATTTTTTCGGGAGGTTAAGGGTATTTATAAAATCCTTCACCAGATTTTTTACCCAGTTTTCCATCTTTTACTTTTTGTTCCTGGATATAGGAAGGTTTGAATCGTTCATTTTTATTCATTTGCTCATATACAGAAGTGCTTACTGCATAGTTTACATCATTGCCGATAAGATCCATCAGTTTGAATGGCCCCATTTTAAAACCTGATGCTTCCAGTAATTTATCGGCAGTTTCAACAGACACATGACCTTCTTCCACCAACCGCATTGTTTCAGTATAAAAAGATCTGGCAACCCTGTTTACAATAAACCCCGGGGCATCTTTACAAAGCACCGGGACTTTGCCCATTTGCTTTGCCAGTTCCATTATAGTGTTGGTGGTTGCTTCGTTTGTATGTGGTGTGTTTACTACTTCAACCAACTTCATAATTGTTGCCGGATTAAAAAAATGCATTCCAATCACTCTTTCCGGCCGTTGAATTTTTTCAGCAATAGCGGTTACAGATAAAGAAGAGGTATTAGTGGCAAAAATGCATTCGCTGTGATTTAATTCTGCCAGTTGATTAAACAAGGCAATTTTTATTTCAGCTTTTTCAACAATGGCTTCTATAAAAACATCGGCAAGGCAAGTTTGAATATCGTTGGTGTAATGAATCCGTCGGATTATTTTTTCTTTTTCTTCTGCAGTAATTTTTTCTTTTTGTACCAGCATTTGCAGGTTTTCGCTGGTAATATTTTTTGCTTTTTCAAGAACAGCATCGTTTAATTCATATAATATAACTGAAAAACCCGCCTGTGCTGCTGCCTGAGCAATACCATTGCCCATTGTTCCTGCTCCGCATACACAAATACTGTTAATGTTCATTCTTAATGTATTATGTCTGTAAAGATATTGGTTGTGGATTTTATGGTTGTTATTTATGCAAAGTTTCTCTTATCTTAAACAAAAATTTTATTTATGGACACCAACCAACCAACTGGCCAGCCAACTGAACAACCTATTATTTCAACCCCTGTTCAAACACCTCCTGCAACATCTGCTCCGGGAGTTTTGGGAACAAAAATGCCTTCTACTGTAGCGTTTGCAGTTGCTGTATTGCTTTTTTTAATGCCATTTATTGATATTAAATGTAATGGCAGCTCTTTACAAACAGTTAGTGGCATTCAGTTAGCTACTGGCTTTAAAATGAAAAATAACAGCAGCGATAATTCTTTTTTGGATGATGTAAAAACAGAAGGTATTGATAAAAACATTACGAAGTCTGCAACCAAGTCAGATGACAAGGATCCGAATCTTTATGCGATGATTGCATTAGGTCTTGGAATTTTAGGTCTTGCTTTATCTTTTACAAATGCCAAAGCAGCATTGGGCGGAGCCATAGCCACAGGTATAGCTTCTGCAGGAGCTTTAATAGGTTTAATGTTTGATGTGAAAAAGAATATTAAATCAAGTATTCCCAGTACCGACACTGGCTCTGACATAGGTTTCGACAAAATTGGAAAATCGATGAGTGATAACTTGAATATCACTGTAGATTTTACTCCCTGGTTTTATATTGCCATCATTGCATTTTTAGCCGCAGCATTTTTCTGTTATAAAAGAATGAGTGCAAAAAAGTAGCATTTTTTTTAATCAATCACCAATAAACCAACTAACATGGACAAAAAAACTTTAAACATTATTTTAGGAGCTGCACTTTTAGGTAGTTTCTTTCTTGCTTATTTCAGTTTTTTCGGAAAAAGTATCAGTGGTTATGACATGGTATTTGGCGCAGGCGGAGGCGGTAACGAAGCATGGAAAAAATATCTTTTATTATTAATCCCATTAACAGGTCTTTTATTGCTTGTTGGGGCATTGAATAATGGCAACAGCATTTTGCCAAGAGGTTTACTTTGTGTGCTGCCTTTGCTTACTTTGCTTTACATATTGATAGTGGATCCATTAATTGGCGGAAGAGATATTGGAGACATATTTAAAGCATTGGGAAAGGGGTACGGAGTTGGCTTATGGATTACAATTGTTTCTTCTATTCTCCTGGTCTTTATTCAACCAAAACATAGATAATTTTTACATCATACTTAATGTAAAAAAAGGCTGTCCCATAAAAGACAGCCCTTTTATATAGCCGAAGTAAATTGTTTCAGGAACCGAACATCATTTTCACTGAATAAGCGGATATCGTTTATGCCGTATTTCAACATGGCTGGTCTTTCTATTCCCATGCCAAAGGCAAAGCCTGAGTATTTCGAAGGGTCAATATTACAATTGGTTAATACATTTGGATGCACCATGCCACAACCTAATATTTCTACCCATCCTGTTTTCTTACAGATATTACAACCGCTGCCGCCACATATAAAACAACTTACATCCATTTCGGCACTGGGTTCTGTAAAAGGGAAATAAGAAGGACGAAAACGGACTTTTACATCTTTACCATACATTTCTTTTACAAAAAAGTAAAGCGTTTGCTTCAAATCAGCAAAAGAAACATTTTCATCAATATATAATCCTTCTACCTGGTGAAAAAAGCAGTGGCTTCTGGCACTCACGGTTTCATTCCTGTACACTCTTCCGGGCATTACCATGCGAATGGGCAATTTGCCTTTTTCCATTTCTCGGATCTGCACATTACTGGTGTGTGTTCTCAACACCCAATCGGTCTCGCCTGAGGCGAGATGTTGAATATAAAATGTGTCCTGCATATCTCTTGCAGGGTGATGTTCTGGCAAATTCAATGCACCGAAATTGTGCCAGTCGTCTTCAATCTCCGGGCCTTCGGCAACAGCAAACCCTAATCGTTGAAAAATGGAAACAATCCTGTTTCGCATCAATACAACGGGATGGCGGGAGCCAATTGGATATGAGTCGCCTGGTAGACTTAAATCGATGTCTGATGCCTGCCTGTCCGGTAGGCAGGTTCCTTGTTCGATGCTTGATGTTGTTTCTTTAAGTGCAGCATATTTCTCTTCTACAAAAATCTTGAACTCATTTAACAACTGTCCGGCTTCTTTTTTATTTTCTGCCGCCACATTTTTCATCTCACCCATAATGGATTTGACCAATCCTTTGGTGCCAAGATATTTAATGCGGAATTCTTCCACCTGCTTTTCATCCACAACGGTAAAAGCACCAATCTCTTTTTTGTGATCTTCTATCTCTTTGAGCAATTGTTCCATAAGTGGGCAAAGATAAGAATGGAAAATTGAAGAAAAAGAAAGGGGATAGGACTTGTATGATTAGAGTTTTGAACTTCCATTATCTAATTTCTATTTTCCATTATCTTGCACTCATGTCAGACCACCTCAATATTTCCGACTTTCTTTCACCCATCAGTATTGCCGCTATCTCATTTGATGAAGGATACAAAGATGGACAGATGGGTCAGATAATTGATATCTATGATAAAGAATTTCCTGACCTGGATGAAGCACAGATCGTAATTGTAGGCTGCGGCGAACAGCGAGGCAGTGGTTTGATTCACGGACACAGCGAAGCGCCGGATATAATCCGTCGACATTTTTATAGCTTGTATTACTGGCACCAGGATATTAAGATGGCTGATATTGGGAATATTGTAGCTGGTTCTTTATTTACCGATTCTTATGCGGCGCTAAAAGCGGTGGTACAGGAATTAATTGGTGATGGAAAAACGGTGATTATTCTTGGCGGCTCCCATGATCTTACCTTGTCGCAATACGGTGCTTATGCGGAGGGTAAAAAATTGATTGAAGCAAGTTGTGTGGATGCGTTGATTGACCTGAATCTTGAATCGCCTTTCCGGCATGAAAATTTTTTGATGGAAATGCTGACCGGCGAACCGAATTTTATCCGCCACTATAATCATATAGCTTTTCAAAGTTATTATGTGCATCCGCGGATGTTGGAAACATTGGACAAACTTCGTTTTGATTGTTACCGGGTGGGCAGTGTAAAAGAATCTATTGATGAAATGGAACCAGTTATCCGTAATAGTAATATGTTCAGTTTTGATATTACTGCAATGGCCAGCACTTATGCGCCTGCCAACACTCTTTCTCCCAACGGATTGAATGGCGAAGAAGCCTGTGTGTTGTTTCGCTATGCAGGTATGAGCCCCAATGTAAATTCGATTGGTATTTATGGATATGATGTGCAGCATGATAAAGATGAACTGACAGCCAAGCAGATTAGCCATATGCTTTGGTATATACTCGATGGAAGAAGCCGTGGCAGAAGAGAAGCCAATATTGATGAAAGGGATTCTTTCAATGAATACCATACTGCTTTTGCTGAAGTGGAAACAACTTTTTTGCAAAGTAAAAAAACCGGAAGGTGGTGGATGCAGCTGCCCGATAAAAAATTCATTGCTTGCAGTTACAAAGATTATTTATTGGCAAGCAGCAATGAAATTCCGGAAAGATGGTTAAGGGCACAGGAGAGGGGGTAAAGCCCCTGTCCCCTAAAGGGGGAACTTAGATTAGACATACTTTTTAATTTAGTACTTTGAAAAAAGGAAAATAATTGATTCTCCCCTTTAGGGGTGTAAAGACTTTTCAACATGCAAACTAATATTGGGGGCTCTGGGGGCTCTGGAGGTTCTAGGGGTTTCAAAACAGGCATTTGCTCCTTCGGCATGAGCGGCAAACTATTTCATGCACCTTTTCTCGCAGCACATCCGGGTTATGATTTAGCTGCGATTGTAGAAAGAAACAACAATGATTCAAGAGAACTTTATCCCAATTCAAAACTATATCGTTCGGTAGAAGAATTATGTGCTGATAAAGATTTAGAGATGATCGTTGTGAATACACCAACGCATTTGCACTTTGAACAGGCGAAGCTTGTTTTACAATCGGGTAAGAATATGGTGATAGAAAAACCATTTGCCATTACCGTAAAAGAAGCGGAAGAACTAACAGCATTGGCAGAGAAAAATAATTTATTTCTCAGCGTTTATCAAAATCGTCGTTACGATGGTGATTATGGTGCAGTAAAAGCTGTAATAGAAAAAGGTTTTCTGGGAGAAATACGGGAAGCAGAGATCCGCTATGATCGTTATCGTCCAAGTTTTGGCGGTAAAGTGCATAAAGAAGGTGATATGCCCGGTGCAGGAAACTTGTTTGACCTATCACCGCATTTGGTTGACCAGGCTATTCAGTTATTTGGGTTCCCCAACGCATTATTCGCCGACCTGATAAAAATGCGGGATGATGTGGAGGCACCGGATTATTTCGAAATACTTTTTTATTACGATCGATTAAGAGTAAGATTGAAAGCCACCGTCATAGCCAGAGAATCAACTTATGCTTATGTGATACATGGCATGAAAGGAAGTTTTTTGCAACAACGTTCAGATATACAGGAAGTGGAATTACTGGCGGGAAGAAAACCATCACTAGAAAGTTGGTGTCCGGCTCCGTCTGCACCCGATGGGCTATTACATACTGAGATAAATGGTGAAGTAACCCGGAATGAAACAACTTCTTCTCCCGGTAATTACATGGGTTACTATGATGATGTGTATAAAGCACTGACCGGGCAAGGACCGAATCCTGTTCCCGCAGCTGATGGTATTTTAAATACAAGAATAATTGAAGCTGGTTTGGAGAGTTCATCTACAGGGAAGGTTATTTTTTTTAATTAAGAATTATAAATTAGTAATTATGAAAAGTCGTTTTAAACAATCAGGTATTCAATTATTAATTCTTACTTATTTATTACTAATTCTAACAAGCTGTTCAGTCACCAAACAAATTTCCAAATCCGCCAAAGCAGATGTATTAGATGCGAAAGCCTTACAAACCGCTCATGTTGGTATCAGCATCTTCGACCCTTCCACTAATAAATACTTATACAATTACCAGGGCGATAAATATTTTGTACCGGCCAGTAATATTAAAATACCAACCTGCTATGCAGCGATGAAATATTTGGGGGATAGTTTGGTGGGGTTGAGGTATGAAATCGCAAATGATTCATTAGTCAGGATTATACCGGCCGGGGATCCTACTTTTTTATTAGAAGAATTCAATAATCATCCTGTTTATAATTTTCTAAAGAAATATAAATTCATTTCTTTTTCAGGAGATTTATTTGATGAAAATTTTTTAGGGTTTGGCTGGACATGGAGTGATTATAAAGAAGCCTATTCAGCTCAAAGAAGTGATTTTCCTATTTATGGAAATGTTGTAAGATTTAATTGGAAAAATAATGAGCAGGTAACGGCTCTACCAACGATTTTTTCAAAAAGTTCAGTAATTACAGAGTCGTTGGTAAACGGATTTGAAATTATAAAACCTTGGGAAGAAAATAATTTCGTTTTCATTAATGGCAAGGTTAAGAGCAAGGAAATTCCTTTTAGGCCAGATTTATTAACGATTCAATCACTATTACAGGACACATTAGATTTATATATCAACTCTAATTTTGATAAAAAAGGGTATGCTCAATCAAGTGAATTAACTTTTTATAGAAATGGTCAGATGGTTCAAATTCCTAATAATTTTACTTCATATCAATATTCAATCATCCACTCCCAACCCACCGACTCACTCCTAAAACCCATGATGCATCGTAGCGATAATTTTTTTGCAGAGCAATCATTATTAATGGTGAGTAATGAAATGCTGGGTGTAATGAATGATGCAAAAATTATTGACACCATTCTTAAAACAGATTTTAAAGACCTGCCTCAAAAACCAAGATGGGTAGATGGCTCCGGTCTTAGTCGTTATAATTTATTTACCCCGCAGGATTTTATTGCCATACTCAACAAAATGAAAAATGAATTTGGTATGGAACGTATCAAAGTCATACTGCCCACCGGTGGCGAAGGCACTATCAGCAGTTATTACAAAGTAGACAGCGGATATATTTATGGTAAAACGGGAACACTCTCAGGCGTTGTTGCTTTCAGCGGTTTCTTATATACAAAAAAAGGAAAGCTGCTTATTTTTTCTACATTGGTAAATAACCATCAGGCAACCTCAACTGAAGTAAGAAAGGCGA
>JBBSJN010000014.1:0-27235 GCA_038257235.1 Chitinophagales bacterium | reverse complement strand
GTTGTATTACAACTTATAGCTAATATATTTTTATTTAATAGTTGCTCCCTGTTCAATCCAGCAGCGGATGATCTCCCTTTCTTCCAGCGTCATATTGGTCTTATTATTCTGGGGCATTGTGTTCGTCAACACCACCCGTTGAAGAATAAGTTCTTTCTTCACTGTAATTTCTAACGGTGTATCATACTTCACTCCATTAGGTGCAATGGTGAACACATCATCCGTTGGTTTAGAAGAATGACAACTGATACAGCGTTGTTGTATAATGGAATTCACTTGTGCAAAACTAATCTCATTACATTTTGTAGTGGAGGGTTGTGGCGCCGTTACATAAGCCACGGCCAGTAAAATAATTACCGATGCTGGCATGATCCATACACTGAGCTTTCCCTGCTCTCTTACATTTAACCAATGCTTGATACCGGCACTGCCGATGGAGATGGCTGCCAGTACAATCCATTGATATTTGTTGCCGAACGTACTTGGAAAGTGATTGCTCACCATTACAAATAGAACAGGCAATGTAAAATAGTTGTTGTGTATAGAACGGAATAATGCATTCTTACCTCTCTGCGGATTGGGCAATTCTCCTTTCTTTGCCGCTTTCACCATTGCTTTTTGCGAAGGAATAATAACGAAGAAAACATTTGCCACCATAATGCTGCCGATCATGGCTCCAAAATGTATAAAGGCAGCACGGCCACTGAATACATTGCTGTAGAAATAAGCAAAGGCGGTTAATAATAATATGCCAACTATAGTAAACAACCATGGCGTTTTTCTCAATGGTGATTTGCAAAGCAGGTCATAAAGCAGCCAGCCAACAATAAAAGAACCGATACTGATGCCAATTGCCTCCGCAGGGCTTAGCTTCATCACATTCACATCAATCAGCATGGCTGATGTATTGAAATAATAAATGATGAATAATAATGCGAAACCAGATACCCAGGTAAAGTAGGCTTCATACTTAAACCAATGCAGATGTTTTGGGATGGTCTTAGGCGCCACTTTATATTTCTCCAGATAATAAAAACCACCGCCATGCACCGCCCAAAGATTACCCGCCAGTTCATCTCTTACTCCTTCGGTTCTGTTCAATGCATTTTCCAGAAAAACAAAATAGAAGGAGGCACCGATCCAGGCAATGCCGAAAGTGATATGCATTACCCGTACAATAATATTCATCCATTCCATCAGGTGGCCTTCGTAGATGCTATCCTTTACCATTAGATAAATGCCGGTGATGATGCCAATGATGGTGAAGACAATGGCGGCATATACCCAATTCTGGATCATACCCATCTTCTCATGCTGCTCTTCATCTGTTTGTGATTTTGCTAATGACCGGATGCGGTAAGTCATGGCCACTAACACCACAAGTATTATGAAAGATAGTATGAGTAATAAAACGGCCATAGATTTATGTAGCAGCTTTGTGAGATTTCTCCCCAAAGTAGAGAATTGTTTTCATTATTTTTAGGGAATAAGGAGTACAACGGACAGGAAGTTAGCACAAAGATCACAACGTTGTGTACTTAGTGTCTCTTAGTGTCCTTTGTGCTACTAACAAATAATTATGATTGATGCCGCCATATTATCTAACCGAACTATCACACCTGATGGTGTAAAGAAAGCTGTGGTATTAATAGAACAGGGAAAGATAGCTGCTATTACAAACGAAATACCACAAGGTAATTTCCCAATTGAAGACATTGGTGATAATGTATTAATGGCAGGCATTGTTGATCCGCATGTGCATATCAACGAGCCGGGAAGAACGGATTGGGAAGGATTTGATACAGCCACCAAGGCTGCATTGGCAGGTGGCATTACTTCGTTGGTAGAAATGCCGCTGAATGCATCACCCGTTACAACAACCGTAAAAGCATTTGAAGAAAAACTTAAAGCAACCGAGAGGAAACTACATACCAACTGCGGTTTTTGGGGAGGCATTATTCCCGGAAATGAAAAAGAGATAGAACCATTGATTGAAAAAGGAGTGCTGGGCTTCAAAGCTTTTCTTACTCATTCAGGTATTGATGAATTTCCAAATGTAACAGAAGAAGATCTGAGAAAAGCAATGCCCATCATTGCTAAGCATAATTTGCCATTATTAGTACACTGCGAACTTTCGGACTCTACTTCACACCATGCCTATCGGCAGGCAGGTTCGCCATTAACTACAAACTGTTATAATGATTATCTCCAATCAAGACCCAAAAAATGGGAAGACAATGCCATCGCTTTAATGATCCGCTTATGTGAAGAATTTAATTGCCGCACACATATTGTTCATTTATCTTCTGCTGATTCAATTGAGCAAATAGTAAAAGCAAAACAAAAGGGATTGCCACTTACCGTAGAAACAGCGCAGCATTATTTATATTTTACTGCAGAGGAAATAAAAGACGGACAAACCGCATTCAAATGTGCTCCGCCAATAAGAGAAAAAGAAAATAATAACAAACTCTGGCAGGCTTTAAAAGAAGGTGTCATTGATTTTGTTGCTACCGACCATTCTCCTGCTCCACCAGACATGAAAGAAACAGCAAGTGGTGATTTTATGAAAGCATGGGGTGGAATTGCATCGTTGCAGTTTGCATTGCCTGTATTATGGACAGCAGCTCAAAAAAATAATTGTAGTTTGAGTGATATAGCTACATGGCTTTGCGAAAAACCGGCATTATTACCAACATTAAAATCAAAAGGCAAGATTGAAGTGGGGTGCGATGCAGACTTTGTGATCTGGAACCCGGAAGAGACGTTTATTGTAACTGAAAAAATCATTCGCCATAAACATAAACTAACGCCGTATCTTAAGGAAGAATTATCAGGAGTGGTGAAGCAAACATGGCTTAATGGTATTAAAGTTTATCATCGACCCTGCCCGCCTGCCCGATCTGATCATTCAGGCGGGGATGGTTTACCCGGACGGGAATTTTTTTTACATTTGAACAAAGGATCTGTTTTATAATATGGAGCATATAAACGAACCAGCATTTACAAAACTAACAGACCTGACCGCAGAAAGGCTTGGTGGTAAAACAATATCCTGCAGTGATGATTTTTTTGCAGAGAAAGAAAACTTATTAAAACCCGGCCGTGGTATTTTTATTGCCGACAAATATACCGACCGCGGCAAATGGATGGATGGCTGGGAAAGCCGACGCAAAAGAACAGAAGGTCATGACTGGTGTATTATAGAACTGGCCACATCAGGAAAAATTCATGGAGTGGATATAGATACCAATTATTTCCTGGGTAATCATCCACCCCATGCATCAATAGAAGCAGCTAACATTCCTATAACGGAAGGAATCAATTTCGACGCAATAGAATGGAAGGAAATATTACCCATGTCGCCATTGGAACCGGGCTCGCAAAACTTTTATGCTATAGAGGATAAAAATATTTATACACATCTAAAATTACATATCTACCCGGATGGCGGTGTGGCCCGATTAAAAGTGTATGGCGAAGTGTTTAAAGATTGGGCAACCGTTGATGCAAGTGAAACAATCAATCTTGCAGCTACAACCAATGGAGCAAAATCTGTTTTATGTAACGATATGTTCTTTTCTCATATGGACAACCTTATCATGCCTGGACGAGGAATCAACATGGGTGATGGTTGGGAAACAAAGAGAAACCGAACTCCTGCTAATAAAGATTGGGTGATTGTACGCTTAGCTCATAAAGGCATCATTGAAAAAATATTGGTGGATACTGGTCATTTTAAAGGCAATTATCCTGATAGCTGTTTAATAGAGGGCTGCGACATTGCTTATAAAGATGAAAGTAAATTAGGTACAGATGCTATTGCATGGACAACTATTTTATCGCAAGCAAAACTAAGTGCCGATCAGGAGCATTTGTTTGAAGACGAGATAGAACATAAAGGTCCGTTCACACATGCAAGGCTCAGCATCTTTCCGGATGGTGGCGTAAGCAGGCTACGTTTATGGGGGAGAATAAAATAATGACCTTAGAAAAATTAAATACAATAACTCAGCCACAACTCAAGGAAGAGTTGCTCAAATGCTGTGGCTCCACATCGTGGGTAAAAATGATGATGACTTATTTTCCCGAAGATAGTATGGAAGAATTGCTGGAGGATGCAGCAGAAATGTGGAATGAATGCAGCGAAGATGATTGGAAAGAAGCATTTAGTCATCACCCTAAAATCGGTGATGTGGAATCGTTAACTAAAAAATTTGCAGCAACTGCTCATTGGGCTTCAGGAGAACAAAATGCCGTAAACACCGCTTCCAAAGCAACTATTGAGGCGTTGGCTGAAGGCAACCGCTTGTACGTAGAAAAATTCGGTTATATCTTTATTGTATGTGCCACCGGAAAATCGACAGAAGAAATGCTGGCATTATTAGAGGAACGATTGGGTAATAAACCTGAAGATGAAATAAAAATTGCCGCAGCAGAGCAGCTAAAAATAACCAAACTACGTTTGCAAAAACTAATTACATGAGCCAACTGACTACACATATCCTCGATACATCAAAAGGAAAACCCGCAGCAGGTGTTTCAGTTAATTTATTTCAACAGGAAAATAATAGCTGGAATGAAATAGCTTCTGGTGTCACCAATGCTGATGGCCGAGTTTCAGATTTAATCAAGAAAGATGTAATGTTGACAGCCGGCATTTATAAATTAACGTTTGAAACGAAAACATATTTTGAAAGACAAAACATACAAACCTTATACCCATTTGTAGTAATTGTATTCACCATTACTGATAACGAACATTATCATGTGCCGCTTTTATTAAATCCATTCGGGTATTCTACGTACCGGGGATCTTAAAATATAAACCTCCCCAAACACCCCTTTAGGGGAAGGGGGCAAACCTTTCAGTATGAACCTTTCTATTACCGATATTGAAAAAGAACAATTATTGAATTCGCTAAAAGATGCGAATCTGAAATTTCAGCAGATCTATCCCGGGGATAAACCGGACAGACAGGCAGTGCATACGGTATATGGCGGTGCCAATCTTTTTAAATCAGACACCTGTAACAAACTGGGAGAAATTGCATTGGATAATTTACTTACGTATGCTCCCGACTTTGTTACATTGACCAAATTGCTGGAAATAGATGGACATAAAGAATTACCAAACGATGAAAAGAAGATTGCTAAACTGATTAAGAAGTTAGAGAAGATGGAAGAAGCTAAAAGAAAGCAACATCCTGCCTGGCTGGCTTACACTGTTTATAATAAGATCATCAAAAAACTGCAAACAGAACCCGTTGAAGATTTCCGGATTGATTTTGAAGATGGATTTGGTAATCGTCCGGATGCAGAAGAAGATGCTACCGCCGTAAATGCAGCCAATGAATTAGCGGAAGGAATGAATAATAAAACAATTTCTCCGTTTATAGGAATCAGAATAAAACCATTTACAGAAGATCTGAAGAACCGTGGTGTAAGAACGATGGATATTTTTCTGACAACACTGTTGGAAAAAACAGGCGGTAAACTGCCTGATAATTTTATTGTGATGTTGCCGAAAGTAACCATACCAGAACAGGTAACAACCATGGTTCGCTTAATGGAGATCATTGAAAAGAAAAACAACCTAGCTGCCGGTACTTTGAAAATGGAAACGATGGTGGAAGCCACACAGATCATTATGGATGATGAAGGCAGGAACCCATTGATGAAAATTATAAGGGCTGGCGAAGGCAGACTGATTGCTGCACATTTTGGTACCTATGATTACACAGCATCTTGCGGTATTACTGCAAAATATCAGACAATGGCACATCCGGTTTGTGAATTTGCACATCATATGACGAAAGTGGCATTGGGTGGAACGGGAATATTTTTATCAGATGGAGCTACGAATGTTATGCCGGTTGCACCACATCGTGGTGATAAACTTTCTGCAAAACAATTAAAAGAAAATCGACAGTCAGTACACAATGCATGGCGTATTGGCTATAATCATTCGATGCATTCATTGATCAATGGTTTTTACCAGGGCTGGGATCTGAACCCTGCTCAACTACCTATGCGGTATGCAGCAACCTATAATTTCTTTTTAAGCAGCATGGAAGATGCCACACATCGATTAAAAACTTTTGTGGATCGTTCTGCTATTTCCACACTAACCGGAGATATTTTTGATGATGCTGCTACAGGACAAGGTTTATTAAATTTCTTTTTAAAAGCCATGAACTGCGGGGCTATTACTGAGGAAGAAGCTACTGCTACAGGTTTAACAGTAGAGGAGATTCATTCAAGATCCTTCTACAAAATATTGCAGGGCAGAAGAGGAAACTGATACCCGTTTACAATTTTGTAGATTTGCTGCTAAACATTTCAACAATGACAATTGCAGTATTAGGAGCAGGTATGATAGGCCGTACCATTGCAGCAGATCTTTCCAGGGATTATAAAGTAACTTCTTTTGATCTGAACGCTACCAGCCTTGAACAGCTTAAAAGCAATAATCCCTCTATAGAAACGGTGGCGGCTGATCTATCACAATTTGATGAGTATAAAACATGGTTCTCCACATTCGACATGATCGTTACGGCGGTGCCCGGTTTTATTGGCTATAAAACACTGGAGGCTGTTATTAATGCAGAGAAAAATGTAGTGGATATTTCTTTTTTCCCTGAAGAGTCAATGGACCTGGATAAGCTGGCCAAAGAAAAAAATGTAACTGCCATTACGGATTGTGGCGTAGCGCCGGGTATGAGTAATTTTATTTTGGGAAGGTATAATGAAGAAATGAAAGTGACATCATTCGAATGTTATGTAGGTGGATTGCCCAAAGAAATGAATCCACCTTTCAAATACAAAGCTCCATTCTCTCCTGTTGATGTAATACAAGAATATATTCGACCTGTAAGATTAATAGAGAATGGTTCAGTTGTTACCAAGCCTGCATTAAGCGACCGGGAAATAATAGAATTTGAAAAAGCCGGAAAACTTGAAGCCTTTAATACTGATGGTCTTCGTTCGCTGATTCATACAATGAATCATATTAGCGATATGAAAGAAAAGACATTGCGATATCCGGGCCATGTAGATTTGATAATCGCATTGCAACAGGCAGGTTTTTTTGATACTGCAGCATTACGGATTAATGATGTAGATATAACACCGCTTGAATTCACTTCAAAATTATTGCTGAAAGACTGGAAGCTGGAACCGGAAGAGGCAGAATTCACCGTAATGAAAGTAATTGTAAAAGGAGAAGACAAAGTGGTGGAGTACAATTTGTATGATGAATATGATGCTGCCACTAAAACATCATCCATGGCCAGAACAACCGGTTACACCTGTACTGCAGCCGTAAACCTGATAACAAAGAATTTATTTACTGAAAAAGGGGTCTTTCCACCGGAACTGATAGGAAAAGATAAAGCCTGCTTTGATTTTGTAATTAATTATCTGAAAGAAAGAAATGTTATATGGAAAAAGAGCTAGCCACAGATTACGCAGATTAACACAGATAAATACAGGTATGCTATTGAACAAAAATCTGTGTTTATTTGTGTTAATCTGTGGCCAAACAAAAAAAGCGGCAAAGCCGCTTCAATAAATTTATATCATTGTCATCCTTACTCAGCTTCTGCAACAACTTCCTTCACCTCAGGAATCATTCTTTTCATCATTCCCTCAATACCTGCTTTCAATGTAATCATGGAGGAAGGACATCCGCTGCAACTTCCCTGCATAGCAAGGTTTACAGTGCCAGCATCATAACTTTTAAACTGAATAGCACCGCCATCCATTTCCACCGCAGGGCGAACATAATTATCTAACAATTCTTTAATACGTTTTACAATATCATCATCATCGGCGGATACTTCGTTGCTGCTTGTTTGTTTTACAGTCGCCAGTTCTTCTTCATTGATCACCACTTTGCCTTCTTCCAGATAGTCTTTCAAAAACTGACGGATAGAAGGGATCACATCCTGCCAGTCTTCCGTATCACTTGTTTTGGTAAGGGTAATAAAGTTGCTGGCAATAAATACAGCTTTGATAAAGGGAAAACCAAATAGCTCAGTTGCAAGCGGTGATGGCTTTGCAGTTTCAACATCAGGAAAATCAATACTCTTGCCGGGATATAAAAGTTTATTGGCCACAAACTTCATAGTCTCCGGGTTGGGAGTCATTTCTGTATAAATGCTGATAATAGGATTACCTGTCTTGATCATAACTCACTAATTTAAAAATTCCTCCTTTGATTCGCTTCGAAGGACAAGCAAAAATAACAACAATTTTCAGCTTATGTTTACGAATGCAGGAAACAAGGCTGGTAGCCCGTTTCAGGCAGTTATATGTGACTTTGCAAGCAAGTTTTCACCGAATACTACATCTTTGCTGCTAATAGCGACAAATCTTTTATTAAAGTATAAAACATGAAGAAGATATATCATCTCGGCAACTGCACTACCTGCCAGGCCATTATTAAAAAGACAGGCATTGATAAAAAAGGTTTTATAATGCAGGCCATCAAGTTCGAAAAAATTACCCCTGCACAGCTCGATGAAATGAAAGCGATGGCTGACAGTTATGAATCTCTGTTTAGTCGCCGAGCAATGAAGTACAAGGAGCTGGGATTAAAAGATAAAAAACTCGAAGAAAAAGATTACCGCAAGTATATACTGGAAGAATACACTTTTTTAAAAAGACCCGTTGTAATCATAAAGAATAAAATATTCATCGGTAGCGAAAAGAAAACGATAGAAGCATTGATCGAAGCTATTAAGTAATTTGCCGTGCAGCCATTCTTCTTTCTTTACTCAGCACTCTCCAGGTAATGATTAAACTAGCCAGCATAAATATCGCCGCAAGGAAAAACGGAATACCGGGAAAATAGAAAGGTGCTTTATCAGTAGTAAAGTATTTGAATAAATTATTCATTATCGGCGGACCAATAATGATAGTTAAACTCATCAAGCTGGTGAGTGTTCCTTGCAATTCTCCCTGTTCATTATTAGAAACATGTCCTGCCAATGTTGATTGAAGCGATGGACCGGCAATACCACCCAGACAATACGGAACAATAATAGCAAACATCATCCAGCCTTCAGAAGCAAAAGAGAATAACACAAGGCCAATTGTATAGAAGATCAACCCGGTATAAATGCTTTTTTCATCGCCGAGTTTTGGATTAATAATTCTTGTAAGTCCGCCTTGCACAATGCCAACGGTAACACCTACAGCGGCCAATGAAAGACCCACTAATTTCTCCGACCATCCAAAGCGATAGATAGTAAAGAAACTCCAATTCGCCTGCACTGCCTGTGCTGCTAAATAAATAAGAAAAAATGTAAGGGCCAGACCGCCAATAGCCGGTCGCTTTTGTAAAAACTTTAAAGCTCCAAAAGGGTTAGCTCTTTTCCATTCAAACGGTCTGCGGTTTTCTTTGCTCAACGATTCGGGCAACACAAAATAACCATACAATGCATTTACCAAACAAAGTACTGCGGCAGCATAGAACGGAGCTCTAACGCCAAAGTCTGCCAGCAATCCACCCAATGCGGGACCAATTACAAAACCCAAACCAAAAGCGGCACCAATCATTCCAAAGTTTTTAGCTCTTGTTGCTGGTGTGCTGATGTCGGCAATATAGGCAGCACCGGTAGTAAAACTGGCACCGGTTATGCCTGCAATGATGCGGCCTACAAAAAGCCAACCATAGGTGGGGGCTAATGCAAGAAATAAATAATCAATACCAAAGCCAAACAGGGAGGTAAGTAATACTGGTCGTCGCCCATACTTATCACTCAGGTTGCCGATTACAGGTGCAAATAAAAATTGAGTAATAGCATAAGCAGATAGTAGCCAGGCACCATAAGGACTTGCTTCGTTTATATCAATATGTTTTAATTCAGAGATCAGCCGGGGCATAACGGGTATTATCAAACCCCAGCCCATAACATCAATAAGTAAGGTGATAAAGATAAAACCGATTGCCGCTTTTCTTGTTGAAGCCATAAGTACAAATGCAATGCAAAGTCGGGATATTTTTGTAATCTTCAGAAGAAATTATCGAGAGGATACAAAGCCGTCTAATTATTACCTGCCGGATTATAATTTTTACACAGGTATACAAAATATTTTCTTACGTCATTTCCCCGGACTTTAATGAGTATAGGCGTTAGCTCTTCTACCGCACTAAAATAGGAAGTGAGCTGTTCTGGAATTATCCCTGATTTTGTTTCATCTGTGAAGAGGGGCGATGAATCAAGGAATATCGCATCTCTTCCTTTAAGTGTCGGTAAATCATTGGGTAAATAATCCATCTGTAATGCTTCTTTACCGATAACATTTGGATAATATACTTTTTGATCATGATAAAAATTGAGGACAGCCGATGTTTTATAACCATCTGCCGAGAAAATAAATGCTTTTGGATATGCTGCATGAATACTTTTTACTTGTTTAGAAAGATCTTTCCAGCCGTACCAGGTGTCATCAGATTTAACAACGAAAGGATAAAAGAGTAATTCGAATGCTAATACAAGGTGTATTAGCAATGAAGCTATTACCTGAATACGTATCCATTTGTAAGAAAAAAAGTGGCTTACCCATATTATTCCGGCAATGTATGCCGGCATCAGCCAGTTTAATTTTACCCATACAAAAAAAGAAATGCCAAAAAAGAAAAAGAAAGTTGGCAGAAAAAAACATAGCAGAAAAAGAGTAGTTGATTGTATTTGCTTAATGCGCAGCCTGTTTCTTTTAAATGCTTTGAATAAAAAGAAAAGCAGGCCAAAGAATAGTATTGGTATAAGAATAAAAGCCTGATGGCCAATTGTACCAAAAAAATATTTCAGATTGACAGTTAAACCCTGAACCGAATCGGCACGGCTTGTAGATTGAAACTTAAAAGAGGCAAACTGATGTTGTACATTCCAGATTATAACCGGTGATATGGTTATTAAAAATATAAATGCAGCTAACCAGTACCATGCAGAAAATAAAAACTTCCGGTAGTTGGCAGATAGTATCAGGAATAACGTAAGCCCAAAAGGCAATAGTAGGGCCGTGTACTTACTGTCGAAAGCTAATCCCATAAACAGGCCAGCTAAAAGCCAATGCCATTTTTTATTAAGAAAGATTGCTTTATAAAGAGAAAGCAGGGACAAGGTCCAGAACAATAGTAAAGGCACATCAGGTGTAGCAATCAACGAAAGTATTGTAACCATGAATGTAGAAAGCAGCAGCAGCAATGGCTTGTCCAATGCTTCTTTCTTTACAAAATGTTTGCTTAAAGAATAAAATGAAATAACGGTGAGAACGGTTACCATAAAATCAGCAAACTTGATGGCAAATACATTTTGACCAAAAATGTAGATGAATAGCCTGAGCATGTAAGCAACAGCAGGCGGATGATCGAAATAAGATAATGCAAGATTTTGGCTATAGATGAAATAATAAGCATCCTGCGGCATCAGGCCCATAAAGACAGTAAATGAAAGACGTAGAAAAATAATAATTGCCAGCGATAAGAAAATAAACCTCTTATTTTTAGTGTAACCCAAAGCCGTAATAGGTTTTAAAACAGTATGATGGAATTTTGTTGTTATGCCTGTAAAGATAGCCGAATAGTATAACTGTGCAAGAGCAGGAATTTTAGTGAATTAATGATATTTTTTCAACATTGGCCTCCTTTTTGAATTGTAAATATTAACAAAGCATAAATAGGTTGTGAATGACCTGCTCCTATCTTTGGAGCTTGTTAAGGCAACCACAATGGCATACCTGCTATTGAATATTATTTTACCATAAAAAAAATTATATGAAACTGAACCAACTTATTTTGGTCGCATCGTCATCGTTATTACTTTTTTCCTGTGTCAGCAGTAAAAAATTTAAAACGGTGCAAACAGACTATACCACATTGCAAACAAGGTATAAAACACTGGAAGGCGATATGTCTGATTGCAGCACAGAAAAAGCTACGCTTGCCAGAGAAAAAGCGGCTTTAGAAAGAGAAATCGCTTTACAAAAAACCCGTATGAAAGATATGGACGACCAGGTGGTCTTTCTGAAATCTAATAACAACCAGGCGTTAAAGCAACTGGAAGATCTTTCTGTAATCACGGCATCGCAGGCAGAGAGCATTAAAAAATCAATGGAGAATATTGGATCAAAGGATAATTACATTATGACCTTGCAACAACAAATGGCTCGTAAAGATTCGCTGAATATGGCGTTGGTAATGAATCTTAAAGGAGCTATCGGAAACCTTGATGATGACGATATTAATATTAAAGTGGATAAAGGTGTGGTGTATATTGATATTTCCGACAAGCTTTTATTTACCACGGGTAAATATGATGTAACCAATAATGCTAAAGTAGTATTGGGTAAAGTTGCCGCAGTATTAAAAAATCAGCCTGATATTGAATTTATGGTAGAAGGCCATACAGATAATGTTCCTTATCGTAGTAGTGGTGGTCTGCAGGATAACTGGGATCTGAGTGTAAAGAGAGCAACAGCTGTGGTAAGAATATTGCAGAATCAATATGGATTAGATCCTGCAAGAATGGCGGCAGCCGGCAGAGGCGAATACAAACCCATTGCCGATAATAGTTCAAAAGATGGAAGAGCAGCTAACCGCAGAACAAGAATTGTTATTCTTCCCCAACTTGATCAGTTCTTCCAGCTTTTGGAACCCAATAGAAATTAATAATTTACCTTTTAATATAAAGGCCGCTCAATTTGATTGTAGCGGCCTTTTTTTATCTATGCTATACGAATTAAAAACAAGTTGTTACTGAAAAGTAATTTATCCATATTTTATTTAGCTATCATCTCTCACAATTGTAGTCCTGGACACTTCTTTTGTGGAGGAATTGTTGCCACGTAAAATAAGAACCAATATTACTATGAATATTGCTGCTCCTACTACCCAAACCCAGGGTTCTGTATACCATGTTGTGGTAGTGGTAGTGCTGGATTTAGTAATAGTGGTGGATGTGCTATCCTGAGCCTGTGTAAAGAACTGCGTGCCACTTAAAAAAATTGTAAGAAAAAGTAACAGCGGTTTACTTTGAAGGATCTTTTTCATAATTTTTGTTTTTTAAAGTAAAATTGTCTGACAGTATTACGCTAAAAAAATCAGGCCAAATATATTTTGGCCTGATTATAAAGGGTATTATTTAAAAAATGGGGAAGATATTCTACCAAAAAACTACTTGCTCTTTTCAAACATTCCCGTTTGTTTGTTTTTCTTATATATCCCAATAAAAAACGGCCACTCAGTTTTGTGGCATTTTGATGTAAGTAAACGACCTTACGATGTAAAAATCCGACAACCTTTTTTTGTTTATAACCCACTCATCTTGTTCTTTTTGCTCATCGTCAAGTTTAACTACGAGGGTATTCGTTTTTAATCAATTTTTGATGGAAATAAGATATATAATGAAAGCGGCTATGAGCAACAGCTTTTCTGATGCGCATCACCTGCAATGCCTGCTTACTACTGATGCCGGTACAGTTTTCAAAATAGCGTTGCAGGGTTCTTAAAGATATATTGTTCTTCGCCGCTTCTTTTTCGAGAGATAAGTGAAGTCATTTTTTTTAAAGCAGTGGTCTAATAATTTGCTTACAATATTCACAGATAGAAAAGAATCTTCATGCTTTTTAAGCACAGCTAAAAAGTGATTGGATAATAGAGCCACTCGTTCTTCAAAACAGCTGATCCTTTTCACTTCATCAATTAAAGACTGTTCGAGTAAATAGCTTAAGGGATAGAAGTGACCATGATATTCTGAAAAGTTTATCTTCTTTTCGAAGATGACAGGCGAAATACGGAACTTAATGCCAAATAAATGATTTCCCGGTTTATGAAAACATTCAATAGCATGATAGCGGGGAAGAAAACCGTCTGTCTTCATGTTGAATTTCCTATCATCTACCTGCATTATAAAAGGCGTACCAAGATTAATAATATTGGTATAGCCGATATTTGGAAACTGGGCATCCGAAAATCCATTCGGATAGCTTTCCCACAATGCATCAAATTTCGTTTCCCAGAAAAAGTCAATAAAGTGGCTTAGCTTTTTTGGCGGAGGCACCCGGTGATAGTTATTCTCAAAGTGATCGTTATGGATAAACTCAATATGCTGCAAAGAGGTTTTTTAAATATCGAAGTTAGAGGAATGTATTTTTATTTTTTGGTGAAGGTCTGTTTATTTATAAGCGGCAATATGTGGCTAAAACCATGTATTTAATATCTCAATTTATTATAATGAACCAACACTTCTACACTTTGTTTATTGTAATACGTATTATTACAAAAAATGATTTGCAGTTTCAATAATGATCATTTTATCCTTATACTCATCCATACTTCCAGCAAAGCGGTAAACAATATTAATGATCCGCCTATCAATATATTTTGCGAAAGATTTTCATATAAAAAAAATATCCCCAGGATAATACCAACTACCGGAGTTAAATTACTGATTATACCAACTGTTGAAGCTGAAAAATGGCGTAGACTTTTTACAAAAAAGCTATGACCTATTGCAGTTGTCACTACACCCAGAATTAACAGATAATACCAGAATGCTTTTAATTCAAAAATAGTAACCGGCTTAAAAAACAAAAATGGTAATGTTAGCAATGCGACTACAAACAATTGTTGGCACATAACAACCAGACCATCTTCACCGGTTGCATATTTTTTCAGTAATAAATTTCTTCCGGTATATAAAAAGGCTGATAGTAGTCCAGTAAGAATACCAAGCGTATGTTGATTAGAAATATTAAAATCAGGCATCATAATATATACCCCCGCCAGAGCTATAAAGGCTATGGGAATTTGAATAAACCGGAAAGGTTTGTTGAGATAAATAGGCTCAAAAAGTACAGTAATCACAGGATAGGTAAACATACTTAACATGGCGAGAGCAACTGTTGATATTTGTAAAGCAAAAAAATAAGTAACCCAATGAGCTGTGAGGAAAACGCCACTTATCAATATATAGTTTCTTATTCTTTTGTTTTTTAAATAAAAGGATTTTCCGCTTAGCTTTAAAAGTAAAAGCAATAAGAAAAAAGCTATTAAAGATCGTATACAAATTATTGCTACCGGAGAAATATGAATCAGACGGCCAAGCGGTCCCGACGTGCCAATACATAGAACAGATAAGCCTAAAGCAAAATAATTTGAAAAGGAGGGGGGCTGCAGTTGATTCAAGTATATTACTTTAAAGCAATAAACAGTTTTTATTTCAATTCTTCAAACATTCCGGTTTGTTTATTCTTCATGATATTAAAACCTAAACAGATATAGGAGTTGTGTATCTTGATATTGCTGAAAAAATATTATTTAATACTTGTAAACCCGGTGTAAAGAGTAATACAACAGAGATGGATAGCAAGATAACCGGGACATGAGAAGATGATCAGTCGCTATAGAAATAAGAATTTTGCCAGAACATTCCATTTGAATAGCTTTTTCCTATTTAACAACTCTTCCTAGTTTTTTAATCTTTATCAATTGAAAGACCAGGTAAATGAGTGTACCCCAAACGGCCAGAATAATTGAATAGGCAATCCCCAACAACCAAAATGGAGTTCTGTACCGGGTAGTCCATAATGTTCGCTGATCAAAGAATGTAGTATCTGCTATGGTTTTAACTCCCCAATTCGCTTTCATTTCTACTAACAAATTTCCTATTTCATCATTATCATCAACTCTTGCTGCAAGAATAAGATATCCTTTTTCATCACCGGGCAGAGCCTCTTTTTTAAATTCTACAATTACTGTCCCCGCCGAATCGGTGGTGTAAATTGGATCATCGCCACCTGATAAGATTCCACCCAGTCTTTTAACACCTACCCTAACCTCTACATCTGGTACAGGTATCCATTCTTCATTTTCAAGTTTAGTAATGGTTGCAATAATATTTCTAATACCATCTTCATTTAAAGTATCAATTGTTATTTTGCTCTTGGTAACTTCTGTTTCCTGGGTTTGCTCATCATCTGAACCATCATCAGCAATGGCAAGAAAATTATGTTTTGCCGAAGCATTCCAATTTTCCTGTAGTGTGACGGGAATAAAATATTTTGCTTTTCCATTTACATCTGTAGCCGTTTTAGCGATAAGTGTTGACTGTCCCATGCTATCTAAATACAACGAAAATGATTTATTTCTTTGCGGAGAGATACCATTACTGTCTTTAGTAACGGCTGTTAATAATAAATACTGTGTGCTATTATTAATATTAAAATAGCGCAGGGTAACTATTTTTTTTACTGGTGCTTTTTCTTCCTGTGCACTACTGATCAAACTACCAATTAACAGCAATAAGATTGTACTTAGCAAATAGATATTATACTTCTGATACTGCTTTTTCATTTTTTTCAGTTATAGTTTCATGTATGGGAATAATTGGAAATATCCGTACAAAAAAAGTGATGATGAGTAATGCTCCGGCTAATGATCCCATTGCAATGGCCCACTCCTCCCAACTTGGGAAATAGTATTTATAACTTTGTGGAACATCCTGCATCGGTAGAAATGGGTGCAATAAAGTTGGGGTAACAATCAGGTATCTTTTAAACCAGGCACCTATTACTATCATTATACCAATGATAAACATCGGCAGAGGCTTTCTGCCCTTTTTTGTTATTAATACAAATATTGGAATAACCATACCTACAAAAATGGCAAACCAGAATATTGGAGCAAATTGACCAGTAAATAATTCTGTCAAATGTGCTTCTTCCGGTTTTTTCATTTTAAATGCAGGCACCAAATATTCATTGACGTTGAAATATAAATACAATAAAGCAAGCAGAACAACCACTTTACCCATTCTATCAAAATGTTTTTCAGTTATATATTTATCCAGCTTATAATACCTCCGAAAAACATACATAGCAACAACAACTGCTCCGGCGCCAACAAGAAAAGCTCCGGAAACAAAATAGGCACCAAAGTTTGTGCTATCCCACCCTGGCCGGTAAGTTGTTGCAAATAACCATGATGTAACTGTATGAATACAAAATGCTACCGGAATGATCATAACACTTAAAATGAGCACCGCCCTGTTACCTTTATTAAACTGCTCTGTTGTGCCTTTCCAAAAACTGCCAAGGAAGCGATATATCTTATTTAACCATTTCCCTTTTTTTTCTTTTTGTTCATTGAGGATCTTCAGATCCGGCAATAATGGAATATACAATAACAAAATGCTTATAAAAAAATAGGTGCCGATAACAATTACATCCCATGTAATAGGTGATTGAAGGCGACCGTGTGTTAATATGTTTAACAGACGCTCAGGCCGTCCCATATCAACAATAATGATAAGTGAAGCGAAAGTGATGGCAGATACAGCAATAATTTCTGCTATTCTTGTTAACGGTGTGCTCCAATGAACATTGGAAAGTCTTAATATAGCAGTAATTAAAGAGCCGACGAGACTAATGGCCACAAAAAAAACAAAATTTGAAATATAAATGCCCCATGAAGCATAATCTCTCATATTAGTAACTACCAGACCATATTTTAATTGTCGATAATAAGCGATGGCTCCAATCAGACAAATAATTATTAATATACCCGTCCAAATCATCCCTCGTTTTCCGAATTTTTGAGGAAGCAGGTCACTGGTTATTTGTTGATCAGATAATGTAGTTAGATTTTCCACGATCAAATATTTTAATGATGATGCAGGTCTTCGGGATGTTGATTTTCAATACCAGATTCATAAGGGAAACTTCTGTTAACAGGAGGTAAATAATATACACTCGGTTTTGTTCCCAGATCTTCCATAAGCCGGTAGCCCGATTTGTCTTTTATTAAATCGCTGAAGCGAAATGTTTCTGCCCCATTGGTTACTGAATCCTGGTTCATATCTCCAAACAGGAAAACACCATTCGGACAAGCAGATACACAATGTGGCAATTCTCCTTTTCTTACCATATCAGGACAAAAATCACATTTACCAACGGTCCCCTTTTTTTGTGGGGTACTTGTTTCACATGAATAATGTTGATCAGCATCTACAGTTGAATGATGAACGGGATTATCTGATTCGTTTAGAAGTTTGGGTTCTTCCCAATTAAATACTCTGGTGGAATAGGGGCAGGCTGCCATACAAAAACGACAACCAATACACCTGTCGCTGTCTATCAGCACTATTCCATCTTGTCTCTTGAAAGTAGCGTCTACAGGACATACTTTAACACAGGGAGGCTCATCACAATGCATGCAAGTAGTGGGTTGCCAGAATGGTGCAGTTTGTTTTGCATCCTGCATACTAAGCACCTTAATCCAGTTTTGGCCCGGATGAACCTGGTGAGCATGGTTACAGGCACTCTGGCATTTCTTTAGATTTTTACATTTGGAAAGATCAATTACCATTACAAACTTTTTCCCCACCATTCCTTTTCGTTCTTCACTATTACTAAGGTGCGGTATATCTGGTACTGGTTTTAAAAAAGCTTTATCAACCTCTATTACTTCACCGTCAACTGAAAGCAATTTTACTTTTTCTCCGGTTAGCACTACTTCATCATCAGGAGTAAAAGGAGTTTTTTTGTCGTTACAACCTACCGCTGCCATCGTAGCCAGTAATCCGGTAAGCAGGAACTCTCTCCTGGAATTACCACTGCCGCATCCTTCCGCTTTATTACAATTACAACTCATTGTTATTAGTTTTTTATTTTAACCTTTTATTTCTTCACCCACTCCTGCAAATCTTTATCATTAATTTTTTTTCCTGAAGAAGCTAACAGGCTTTTATCAATTTCTACCAACCGGCCATCTTGTGTCAGCATTTTTACTGTTGTGCTTTCTTTCTTCTTTCCTCTGGTTATGAACCTTAATAGTGTTGCTGAACAAAAAGCAGCAGCAGTCAAAAGCAGAAATTTTTTACGAGAAGGTGGAGTAGAAGAAGTTGTAGTTTGGTGTTGCATATTTGTTAATATTTGAAATATGTAATGGTGTAAGCTAACCCGCCCGGCATCATTCTTTGAATACCTTTATCAGGCTTGCACATGACTTTTGTCAGTACGGCGATATGAAAAAATAAAAAACCAGCACGGGACAGTACTGGTTTTTCTATCATGAAGGGTATTTGTTATTTTTTGAGTGTCCTCATAAAATTAACGAGACTCCACCTGTCATCTTCATCAGGAATCTTCTTTTTAAAAGAAGGCATGTCATCCCGTCCTTCTGATGTTTTATAAAATAATGCACCATCAGTTTGAGATTGAAAATCTGCTTTGGAAAAATTACCAGACTCCGTTTTCAACTGGGAAGCCTTAGTTCCGTCGCCAAGACCTTTAGCACCATGACAGGATTTGCAATGAATGGAATACAAAGTTTTTCCTGTTGCAATGGTTTGCGCATCCGAGGGTACAGGATTTCTTTTGCTATTTGCAGCAGCAGGTACTGGCCAGGGTTTTTGTTCAAATGACTTAAAACCTGTTAATACACCGAAAATCAGAAAGCCACCTATCATTAAAAAGACAGCTGTAATAAATTTCTTTTTCATTTTTTCTTATTTAATTATTTATAATGTTGATTATCTGAATATTGTCAGATAGCAAAGTACACTACAGCTGTTAGAAGATTATTGATAGTGATAGGTTGTCAACCTGATTTTAATCATGTTATATAATAAGAAGGGGATGTATAAAGTAAGAAACTATTTTTTGAAATAAATTGAAAGCGGCGTTTCAATATTTGTCATATCCACTAACTCGGGAGCTTTTATTGGGTCAAAGACAATAAGACCATAAGTATCATTTTTTTTATCAAGATCAGTAATTTCCTCATTGCCATCTTTTTTATGAAAAATAAGGAACCGGATATTTTTTGATTCAATGATCTTAATTTCTGGCCAGTATTTTTTTATTACTAATCTTGCATTCCGCATCTGGTAAAACAGTTCATGCATATTGCTGTCATATATACTGCTGTCCATTACTTCTTTAATCTGTAGTAATTGCAATGAATCCGGATGGTAAAATACCGCGGCACTCTGCTTAATATGAAGACTATCCTGGTATGTTGATCCGGGTTTTTGATAAGTTGAAGCATTCTTCTTTTTGGGCTCAACTACTTTTTTGTATTGCCCCTTGCATCCAATGAGGAGCAGAAAAATAAAATACCCCCAATAAGGCAACAATGAATATGTCCGGCTTTCTTTTTTCATAATACCATTGGATAGAAATTTAAATCATTTTAGTTTAATTAATAAAATAACCCGAATTGTGATCAATTCGGGTTTGAATAACGGGGTTTTATGAAACCTGTAAAAAAGTTACGGTGTTATTAATAATTCCACAGGCGGGTTATATTAAAACCAATCAGGAATCTTCCACCTTTTACCTGAGTACTTTCATCGATAGTTGGTGTAGACGGATCGTCAGTTGAATGATCTGTATACTTAAACGGACTATTCGAATTAAACATATTATTGATTGATGGATTCAGGTAATAGAAATTGGTAAAGAATAACTGGAAAGCATGGCTGCTTGTATTAAACTCGACTCCTAAAGAAAGACTTGGATTCGGATTTTTAGTGGCATGTTTTGTAAGAGGCTGATCATAATTAACCATAACAGAAGTAACATTGGTTAACTTATACCTCGCCGACAAGGCGATGGCAAAATGATCAAACTTCATAGATTGATTCACCTTTAATGTGGAGTCGTTCAGTTTTGTAAAATAGCCGTTTGTAACATTGCGATGAGATACACTAGGTGCTACCTGTACAGAAAGTTTTTCAGTAACTTTTCTGGCTATCAACAGTTGGTGGAAATAAGTTAAACGATCACTGGTATACCTGTAAATATCTTTATCCGGATCTTTTTTTGTATTAAACGCTGCATTTACATAATAGCTAACACTTACAGGATATTTCTTTTTTGTCTGCGTGATAATTGAATATTTCAAACTGCCATCCCATAATGGTCCAGAAACAGATGAAGTTCCGCCCTTAGGTATAATTGCTGCAGATGTTTTAGTAAATCCTATGCCAACATTTAATTTATTAATAGGTACATAGCTAATACCCATCCTGATATTGGATGGTGCAAAAAATCCCCAGAAATCTTCATAGCCTTTGTTCCAGGTTCCAAACCGGTGCATAATGTCCATTTCCATTGTTCCTTTTATAGGAACCATTACAGTCTGGTTATCACTGATCCAGACACTCTGGAATGTGTTTTTGACTGGTTTGTTTTTTACAACGGTATCCTGCTCATCAGTTTTTGTTTCATCTTGTGCTTTTACATTAATATTCATCAATAAAAAGCAGGAGGAAAGTAAAACAGGAACCCAATAACCAGTTCGTATTTTAAAATTATTCAGTTTCATGTTGTTAAATTTTAATCTGTTAATTATTCGGTGCTCCATTTCTTATCCAGTCAAATACTTTTTGCCGGTTATCTGCTGATGGCATGTACTGGGACATATCCCCATTGAGTTTAATATGCAAAACACTCTGACTGGGTAAAGACAAATTCACATATCCGCCATTCACAATTTGCTGGTAGGAAATATCAGGAGTGAGATATGGTTTATGTGCTCCTGATACATGACACCCTGCTGTAGCACAACTTGTATTGAATAGCGGTCTCAGTTCATTAGCAAAACTTACCTGCTTGGGTGGCGCATTGGGGTCTTTGGGTAAATCAGGTATAATGACATCCTTATAACAACTGGATATCCCAACACCTAAGCTCAATATTAAACCGATATATAATAGTATGCTTTTCATTTTGCTTGTTTTAAAGTGGTTATTTGTTGTGGAAATTCATGTTACACTCAATATCAATCTTATCAGCAATGCTGGTACTGGTAATACCAAAATCACGGCAATTGAACTGGAATTTTAACTGAAGACCAAATGCATCATAGGGTGTAGCTGCTGCAATTGTTGCTTTTCGGATATAATTTAATTTACCAACAATTGATTTTGTAATGGGTGTAGCCAGTTTGCCTTGCCAGGTAAAATCAATAGTAACGATGTATCCATTACTGTTAGGGTCCAACTCAACTTTGGTTGATTTGATTTTAGCAAGATTGGTGACATTTAAGTTTTGAGTACCGGAAACAATAGCTGTTGTTCCCATACCGCTAACATTACATCCGGCATCTCTTCCGGGTTCCCCAGTATTGGATGTGTTGATCTGAACATAACCGCTAAAAAAGGTGTTGGCAGGAGTACTTTCATTGAATGCCCAGGAATTGTCTGATAAAGGTTGCCCGGTGGTAGCGTAGTTCAGCATCTCAGCATTGGTAACATCATGTATGCCGAATTGGTTAAAACGACCAGTTAACAAACCAGATGCTCCAACATAACTTGTTGACCACAGCACACTGGAGTGACTTTTATCAAATTTCCATTCTGCCGGATTGCCAGTGGTCATATTACCCGGAGCATGTATATTATTTCCCCTGTTTGGTACAAATGGCTGCGTTAACTCCACCGGTACAATTAAATCGTTATCCCGGGTACAACTGATCATATAGCCGTATCCACTGATCAGAAGAAGGAGAACCAACAGTGTTTTGTTATTTAAAAGTTTCATAAAAATTTATTTTAAAATGATTAATTATTTTTACGTTTCTGTGTAAAACTATTTATGCAGACTTGACAAATTCATGACGAATGTCAAATTCATATGTGATTGATGTCACATAATGAAACAACAGTTGTGAAGGATTTTTCTGGCTGGTTCCGGTAGTAAAAAAGAGGAGTTTATCTTTTAATGAGTCGAATGAGCTTATTAAAAATGAAAAGGACAATGAAAGCGAAAAGGTTGATCAACAAGCTGTTTGTGTAAATGCCCATATCATTTTGTACGACAGTTTTGTCTGCTAAGCCAAGGGAGTAAAACAAAAGATCTTTGAGCAGGAAAATCAAGAAAACCAGACTGTGCAACAAACTGAAGATGGGTTTCCTCGAAAATATTGGTAAAAAAAATAATAATGATAATAAGCCCCATATTTTAAGAAATGGATTCTGAGTTGACATTGCAATATTTGCTATGGAAAAATCAGGATAAAGGTTCCTGAGTTGTAAGCCCAGGTATAAAAGGCCAACGATTGCATAAGCATAAGGAAGTAGCGCAGGGAGTTGCTTAAAAACTTCTTTTTTTGTATGGCCGGCAAACGTTTGAATTATCAAATAAAGTAATGGGTAAGCAACAAAGAATACCATTACTTCTAATCGCTCTATATAGACGAAAAAACTATGTCCCATATACTAAGGGCAATAATATTGCTTATTTCACTTCTTCAAACATTCCTGTTTTTTTATTCTTTCTTACGTTATCCCAGTTAAAATAACGGCCATTCATTGCCACATACACTCCGACAGGCAATGTTTGTGCAAATGCCAAAGCACTACCCAGATTAAAGAGTCCGTCGCTACTACCAAACTTTATCGGAATCATAGCTCCGGTAAGAATTATGGTTTTGTCTTTTACTTTTTGCGCCAGCATTTTGGCCGTTTCACTCATCGTGTCAGTACCATGCGTAATTACAATCTTGTTTTCATCACACTGATTACACTGATGAGCAATTGATTCCCTGTCAAGGTCTGTCATTTCCAGACTGTCAACCATCATCAGTGTTCTTATTTCAACCGGCACTTTATTCCGGCCCATATCCAGCAAGTCATGCAAATGCGTATCATTAAAATAAAGCTGTCCGGTAATTTCATTATATTCTTTATCAAAAGTGCCTCCGGTAATAAAAATGCGGACTGTCATTATAACATTGTTTGGGTGAAGTTAATTCAATCAATTATTACATAGGAAATGTAAAAGAGAAAAGATTTTTTTATACTTATAAACTGTTATTTTAGCATTCCGATTGCATAAATGCTTTAAATCTTCAATAATATAAAAAGAATATGTGGTCTAAGTTCCCTTTAGGCCCGCCCGGATGAATCGGTCGGACGGGGACAGGGTATAAAAAAAGGTCCTTCCGTAGAAACGGACTGACCTCTAACGATTGCTTGCCATATGAAATTCTTAAAGAGTAGTTGTTGATCCCGATGTTTCGGGAGAAGATTTTCGCTTTATCTTTGACCTCTAATGTTTGCCCTTCTAACGATTGCCTGCCAGACTGAAATAATCAGGATGGTTTGCCTTTGTTTAAATCTTCTGACACGAAAGTAGTGAGCAGTACCTTGTCCTTCAAAACATTTACGGCAGTATTTCAGCATGCCAAAAGGGTCAGGTTATTTGCAAAAGCTTTGCTGACAGCGGATTTCAGGAAAAACTCTTTATGATGCCCAACCACTCTACAGACATATTATTTCAATTGATAAAATCACTGGAAAAGGCCGAAAAAAGGCATTTTAAGCTTTATATAAAACGGAGTTCGGGCAACGAAGACCTTAAAGTTGTCCGCCTTTTTGATGCATTAGATAAATCCAAAGAGTACCAAGAGAAAACATTGCTCAAAAAACTGAAAGATGTTACCAAGCCTCAGCTTGCCAACCTTAAAACACATTTGTATAAACAGGTATTGGCGAGCCTTCGCTTATTAAAAAGTGCAGACAGTCTGGATCTGCAGTTGAACGAACAATTTGACTATGCACATATATTATATAAAAAGGGGTTGTTCATTCAAAGCCTTCGTATTATAGAAAGGGCAAAGGAAATTGCAAAAGCTAACCAGAAAATAAATGTACTTCCACAATTCATAGGCCTGGAAAAGCGGATTGAAAACCTGCACATCACCAGAAGTATGTTAGATAAAGCAGAAAAGCTGGCAATAGAAACAAAAGAAGTTATTCATCACATCGAATCCGTTTCAAGATTATCAAATCTCGCATTGAAATTATATAGCTGGTATGTAGAGCATGGGCATGCTAGAAACGAGGAGGATGAAAAAGATGTTCGCCGGTTTATGAAAGACAATCTTTCAAAAGGCAGTTTGGGTGAAACTGGTTTTTATGAAAGATTGTATCTCTACCAGAGTTACACCTGGTATGCTTTCATCCGCCAGGATTTTTTGCAATACTATCGCTACACAAAAAAATGGGTTGATTTATTTGCTGAACAACCACTAATGATAAGAGTGGAAACCGGACACTACATAAAAGGTATTCATAATTTATTGAATGCACATTTTGATTTGCGCAACTTCCGTGAATTTGAGATTGTATTAAAAAAGTTTGAAAAAGTGGCGCAGACAGACAGGGTAAAAGAGCATGATAGTTTTCGCATCCAATCATTCATCTATATAAGTACCGCAAGAATCAACCAGCATTTTATGAAAGGCACTTTTAAAGAAGGGCTTTCATTGATACCACCGATAGAAGAAAAACTACAAGGCTTTCATCTTTTTGTGGATCGGCATCGTATTCTTGTACTTAACTACAAGTTTGCCATGCTTTGTTTTGGTAGCGGCGATTATAACCGTTGTATAGATTATTTACAGAAAATAATCAATGATAAAACAAATCTCCGTTACGATTTGCAATGCTATGCAAGGGTAGTACACCTGATGGCACATTATGAATTGGGGAACGATATGCTGATGGAATCGCTCAGCAAATCGGTGTATCGGTTTATGGCAAAAATGAAAAACCTCACAACGGTGGAAGAAGCGATGTTTAAATTTTTACGAAAATCCATCCCGTTATCTCCAAGAGGACTAAAACCGGAATTTGAGAAATTACTGGACACCATCAAGCACCTGGAAAAAAACCGCTTCGAAACCCGGGCCTTTGCATATCTCGACATCATTTCATGGGTAGAGGGTAAAGTGTATAACAAACCAATGGGAACAGTGATACATGAAAAGTATTTGGAGAGTAAGAGGAGGAAGTGAAGATTGAAACATAAAAATTAATAACAGCCTTTAAAATATTTACAATTAATTTTTCGTCAATTATCAGCTAGCCATGTTATCTTAGAAGACATAAGGCTGGTAAAATGATTTCTGCTTCTACTATAAAATTGCTTCGCATTCCATTTTCTTTTTTCTTGTCGCCGTTATATTTTTTTGCATTGGCACAGGTGCAGTATATTAACTGGTGGCATGCTGCATTGATATTTATTATTCTGCATTTTTTCATTTATCCTGCCAGTAATGGTTATAATAGTTATATGGACCGGGATACTGAAAGTATTGGTGGGATTGAAAAGCCACCTCCACCATCCCGTCAGCTATATTATGTTTCCATTGTATTAGATATAACAGCTATTGCTTTGGGTTTTTTAATTGACCCGCTTTTTGGTGCGTTGCTACCCTTATATATTGGTGCTTCTAAAGCATACAGTTACCGTAAAATCCAATTAAAAAAATACCCCGTTATTGGTTATCTTACCGTTATTATTTTCCAAGGGGCATTCACATTCTGGTTAGTCTATTATGGCAGCAATGCTTTTCAAACAGAACATGTACCCTGGCAGGGGATGGTTATTTGCGCCTTACTGATTGGCGGGTTTTATCCGCTAACCCAAATCTATCAGCACCGGCAGGATAAAGATGATGAGGTGACAACAATTAGTTATGTGCTTGGCTACAAAGGCACTTTTTTGTTTTGTGCAATAGTATATGCCATTGCCTTCCTTTTCATGGCACAATTATTTATCAGTAAGGGTGAAGAGAATAAATTATTGGTCGTTAGCATCTTTTTCATCCCCGTTGTCGTTTATTTCATACACTGGTTTACACAAGTAGCAAAGAATACCAACGCAGCAGATTTTAAACATACGATGAAGATGAACTGGCTGGCGGCTACCTATACAAATATGGCTTTTATCATTTTATTAACCTGGAGGTATTTTGAGTAAGATTACATCAATTGGTACGGCAGTACCCGATTTTAGGCATAAGCAGTCAGCTATTCTTGACTTTATGCAACGGGTATATGCATTGCCTGAAGGAGATGAACGTAAATTAAAATTTTTGTACCGGCAGGGTGGTATTGACAGCCGCTATTCCGTAATACCCGATTATAGTTGCACAACTGATGAATGGCAATTTTATCCCGCCTCAGAAAATCTGGAACCTTTTCCCAATCTTGAATTAAGGATGCAACTATACAAGCAATATGCAGCAGCCTTATCAATGAAAGCTATCAATGCTTGCCTTGAAAAAATAAGTGGGCAAAAAATTACCCATATTATAACGGTTAGCTGCACGGGTATGACGGCACCAGGTTTGGATCTTGAGCTGCTGGAATTATTAGACCTGCCTGCCACAACATTTCGCAGCTCGGTAAATTTTATGGGTTGCTATGCT
>JBBSJN010000013.1:0-29302 GCA_038257235.1 Chitinophagales bacterium | reverse complement strand
TTGCTTATACCTCTGCAAACCAGCAGCAGAGGGGCATCGATTGCGAAAAGATTAAGTAATAAGATAATTTTAAGATTATTATATTTACTATTCGAAAACTAATAATGAATATGAAAATTGAATTATCCCCCGAAGAGAATAAAATTGATACCTGGACAATTTTATATACACCGCCTGGTGGCGGAAAATTTAATGGTAAGCTAACTGTAACAAATAAGAGATTATTATATGATGCGAAATATGATATATCGGCAAAAGGGCTGTTATCTGAAGCAATGTTTATTAAATGGGGTAGTGAAGGTTACCTGGAAATAAACAAAATGGATATAACCGATGTACAGGTAGAGAAGAGTTTCCTGGCAAAAAAAGCAATTGTAACATTAAATGACGGATCAAAACATATATTTAATTATGGTGTATTGAATATTGATAAAGTAGTGGAAGCGATTAAAATTAGTTAGATTAATAAGAATGTGCCGGGCCTTAAAGGGGGAGATTGCTAATAGTTTTAATTTTTTAGAAAAAACTCTTTTTATTTCTGGGGGATCTGTTTATTTTTCGGATTCAAGGTTTTTAGTAAAATGTTATTATTGAAAATAGAGTGATTTGCTATTGAAAAAAATTGTAGACAGACTAATTGTATGAAAAGTTTCTCACTAAGAAAGGGAATAATATTCTCCGGGGTATCATTTTTATTTTCAATTGTGGCTGTTTGTATCATTAATTATATCTTACAAATACTTGTTGTTTTTTTGGATATAATCACAAGACTCTCGTCATCAACTGCTTTTGTAATAGTATTGTGGATTGTTACAGGTGTTTTTGCAGTTGTGTTTGCATTTAGTTGGGTAGAAGCGTATACAGGTAAAGGAAATATTTCATATAAACTTACAGGAAATACAGTTATGATTATTTCAACTGTTGCTATGGTTATGGCAATAGTATTACTTCTTAAAGGTGAGTTTAATCACAATCCATCCGAGTTTTCCTTATTGTTAAGTAATGGATATATTTTTCTTTCTTTTTTTGCAGGATCAGCAACAATGGCAGCAATTATGCGAAATCTGGATTAAGCTATAAAATTATTTAATCTGTTTTTTCGTTAAACGAAAACTGAAGTCCTTTTTCCTTTAAATATTTTCCTCATCCCATATTATGAAACACTTTCTGCACATCTTCATCCTGCTCTAACCGGTCAATCAGTTTACTAACATCTTCTGCCTGCTCATCCGTAACAGGTACGGTTACTGTAGGTAGCCATTCCAACTCTGCACTGATGGGATTTAATTTCTTTTCTTCTAATGCACTTTGCATATTACCAAAGTCAGTAAAGCCGCAACGTATTACTAAAATGTCTTCACCATTTTCGCCGGTGCCTTCACCTAGTTCCTGTAAACCAAAATCAATAAATTCTAATTCAAGTTCTTCAGCATTCAGGTCATCAGGATTTAATTTAAATACACCGAGTTTATTAAACTGAAAGGCAACGCTTCCGCTGTTACCCATCGAGCCATGCCCTTTGGTGAAATGAGATTTTACATTGGCAACTGTTCTTACATGATTGTCGGTTGCAGTTTCTACCAAGATTGCAACGCCATGTGGCGCATAGCCTTCGTACAAAATTTCATCGTAGTTGATCAATTCTTTGCCCTGTGCTCTTTTAATGGCAGCTTCTACACGGTCTTTCGGCATGCCCACACTTCTTGCATTTTGAAAACAACGACGTAGTGCGGCATTCGAGTTAGGGTCGGGGCCTGCGGCTTTTACTGCAATTACAATCTCTTTACCGATACGGGTAAAGTTTTTTGCCATTTTATCCCAACGGGCAAACATCGATGATTTACGTACTTCAAATATTCTTCCCATTTTATGGTTTATTGGGTATTAGTAAAAAAGTTAGTTAGAATTCCCCGGTTCATCTGTCATTTATTCTTGTTTTATTGTAAAGAATAAGGATGAATTGCAAATTTAAGGTTAAGTAAGAAAATGAAAAATCAAGTATTTCATCATTTCACAGAAATCTTATCTAATTGATTCCAACCGGTTACCTCATTTTTTTTATACGTATAATGATCCGTACCACCATAAATGCAATGCGTTTTTACTTTTTTTGTACCGAGTGTTTTATAATAGTTAAGTCCTTTAAAAAAAGCATCATTTACTGTTTTTGCAGACTTTATTTCTATAGCATAAGTAAAAGTGGCCTGATCTATCAATAAATCCACTTCATTACCGTTGCTATCCCTGAAAAAATAAAAATCAGGTCTTATCCTTTTATTAAAGCAGTTCTTCATCAATTCATTAATAATGAAGTTTTCAAATAAAGCACCCTTGGCAAAATGGTTTTTAAGATCCATTACATTTCTTATGTTTAATAAATAACTTGCAATTCCGGTATCATAAAAATAGAGTTTAGGCGATTTGGTAACCCGTTTATTAAAGTTGTTATAGAATGGTGGCAACAAATAAATAATATAGCTGCTTTCCAATACACCCAGCCACTGTCGTACCGTTTTATTATCAATACCCAAATTGTTACTAATATCATTCATATTCAGTATTTGCCCGGTTCTTCCGGCACATACACTCATAAACCTGCGAAATAATGCGAGGTCTTTTATGTTCATGATCTGTCGGGTATCCCTTTCAATGTAAGTGGTAATATAATCCGGATAGAATAATTCAGGCTTGATAGTTTGATGATGAAGCCGGGGATACATCCCTTTCCAGCAAAGTGTTTCCCAATCTTTTATTTTTTTCTGCTGCGAAATTTCTGCTATAGAAAAAGGTAATAAAGTGCAAAGGGCTGTTCTGCCAGCCAGGCTTTGGCTTATTTTTTCAAACAAATTAAAATTTTGTGATCCCGTTAGAATATATAATCCGTTTTTACCTATTTTATCAGTATGTACCTGTAATTGTGAAAGCAGTTCAGGGGCATTTTGTACTTCATCAAAAATGGCATTTTTAGGGTACCGTTCTATAAAACCTTTTGGATCGTTGATGGCGAAGCGGCGATGGTCTATATCTTCAAGGTTTACATATTCAAATGTTGGTTGTAGTAGTTTAGAAAAGGTAGACTTACCCGACTGCCGGGGCCCGGTAATAGTAAGCACCGGATATTTGCCTAACAGCTTTCCGGCTATCTGCTGCATTTCTCTATGTACTATCGGAGTTGCCATTTATGTAATTTTGGAGTTATAGTCCAATTTTGCATAAACAAATGTATTAAATATTCCCGAAATAAACAATCTTCAAAAATTAAAGTTATGCAATTTAGGAGTGGTAGTCCAAAATTGCATAAACCATCTTTTCAGGAATTCAGCTAAAAAAACCGTCCCGACCCTACGTTTTTTGAAGGAAAGCGAGACGGTTTGATTATATCAAAACTATTTTATCAGATCATCGGAGGAATATCTTCCGGTATTTCATGTTTATCCTCCGAAGGATATTTGTCTGGATTTCTCATCTTACTGTTATTTTTTCCGTAGGCAAAATATATCAGAAAGCCTATGCCGAGCCAAATTGCTAATCGTAACCAGCTTTCAACCGGCAGTGCATACATCAGGTATACACATACAATAATTCCCATAATCGGAACAAATGGAACTAAAGGAGTCCGGAATGATCTTTTTAAATCAGGCATTTTTTTACGCATTACCATTACACCGATACATACAAGAACAAACGCAAATAAAGTTCCGATACTAACCATATGACCCAGATCAGATATAGGAACAAACCCTGCGAAAATGCTTACAAATACCATAAAGAACATATTTGTTTTAAATGGTGTCCTGAACTTTTTATGAATCTGTCCAAAGAATTTAGGTAGTAAACCATCTTTACTCATTGAATAGAATACCCTGCTTTGCCCGAGTAGCATAACCAGCATTACGGAGGTGTAACCTGCAAGAATAGCAACGATCAATGCTGTTTGTAAAAAGTCATATCCCGTTACAGCAAAAGCTGTAGCAGCAGGTTTTGCATCACCAGCAAATTCTTTATAGTTCACCAGGCCTGTCATAACATGGGCAAAGAGAACATATAATATTGTACAAACAACCAGTGAACCTAGTATACCAATCGGCATTCCCTTTTTGGGGTTTTTGGCTTCCTGAGCCGCCGTCGAGACAGCATCAAAACCAATGAAAGCGAAAAACACAACTGCCGCTCCGGTGGCAATACCCGTCCAACCAAAGTTTTCAAATTTACCTGTGTTGGTAGGTATATATGGATCATAATTAGCAGGATCAATATGGCTCCAGCCTAGTAAGATGAACATTATTACAACTAATAGTTTTAATACAACAAGTATGTTGTTAATTCTTGAGGATTCCTGAGTGCCTCTGATAAGAATTGCAGATATCAAAACGACAATAATGATTGCAGGCAAATTCAAAATGCCACTTTCATATAACGTTCCATCACTTAATGTTACTGATTCCCAGGGAGAACTCACCAGCATTTTGGGTAAATGGATGCCAAAGCTGGAAAGTAATTCAAGCAAATACCTCGACCAGCTTACAGCAACAGTAGCAGCACCAACAGCATATTCTAACACTAAGTCCCAACCAATAATCCAGGCAATAAACTCACCCATGGTGGCATAAGAATAGGTATAAGCACTTCCGGCAACTGGGATCATGGATGCAAACTCTGCATAACATAAACCGGCAAATGCACAACCAGTAGCAGCGAGTATAAATGAAATGGTAACCGCGGGACCTGCATTTTCAGCAGCTGCAATGCCTGTTAGTGAAAAAAGTCCGGCACCAATAATAGCACCAATACCTAAGGCCAGCAACGATCTGGAACTTAATGTTCTTTTTAACGTATGTTCTCCTGTTTCCTCAGACTCCTTTGTTAAAGAGGCCATTGTTTTTCTGATGAATAAGCTCATTTTTTTTATTTTTTCTTTCGTGAATCTTTGATGGCTTTCATATAACGGTTCATCTCGTATTTAACTTTAGGGAACAAGAATAACAAACCTATCATATTTGGAAATACCATTGCCAAAATCATTGCATCTGAAAAATCCGTAACAGCAGACAATGAAATTGATGCACCGATCACAACAAATATTAAAAATAAAAGCTTATAGCTTAAGTCAGCTATTTTACCTCTTCCAAATAAATATTTCCAAGCCTGCAATCCGTAATAAGACCAACTAATCATAGTAGAAAAAGCAAATAACACAATAGCAACTGTAAGTACATATGAGAAATGCGGAATCACATCATTGTAGGCCAGTGTTGTAAGATCAACTCCACTTGCACTTACACCAGTAGCAGCTATCACAACTGACCCTTTGCCATCACCACCATAGGGAAAAATCGTACCATCGCCATTAAAAATAATAATTACAAGGGCTGTCATAGTACATATTACTACTGTATCAATAAATGGTTCCAACAAAGAAACCACACCTTCTGATGCGGGATATTTTGTTTTTACAGCAGAGTGGGCAATGGAGGCTGAACCTGCACCAGCTTCATTGGAGAAGGCTGCTCTTTTAAAACCAACAATCAAGACACCCATTAATCCGCCTAATCCTGCTCTGGGGTTGAATGCCTCGTTAAATATCATTCCAAATGCATCATCAATAAAACTAAAGTGTGCAAAAATAATGATCAGTGAGGCAACGATATAAATAATCGCCATAAAAGGAACGATCTTCTCCGTGACTTTTGCAATTTTTTTAATACCACCGATAATTACAATTCCAGTAATGATAGCAAGGATAACACCGATTATAAATCCGGCAGAAGAACCCTGCATTCCTGTCATCGCTACTATCTGTTGTGCTGCCTGGTTACTTTGAAAAGCATTACCACCACCAAGAGAACCACCCACACAAAGAATGGCAAATAATATTGCCAGAAACTTTCCAAGACCTGCCAGTTTTATTTCTTTAAATCCTTTGGTAAGGTAATACATCGGTCCGCCATACACTACACCATTTGCATCAATGTCACGGTATTTAACACCCAATGTACACTCTACAAATTTGCTGCTCATACCAATCAATCCGCAAACGATCATCCAGAAAGTGGCACCTGGTCCACCAATGGCAATGGCAATTGCCACACCTGCAATATTTCCGAGACCAACGGTACCGGATACTGCCGTGGCCAATGCCTGGAAATGGTTTACCTCGCCATGTTTGGATTCGTCTTTAATCGTGTCAACGATATCCCCATCCACTACGTTTAAGTTTTTGGGAGTTACATCCACTGCATTTTTTTCTAGATCATCATGCTTGCCTCTTACAACCTGTATTGCCAATCCAAAACGACGGATATTTACAAAGCCGAAATAAAGAGTAAAGAATAATGCTCCGCATACCAGCAGGATTACTACCAGAGGTACTTGTTTACCACCAATATTTACCGCATAAAATACAATGCTACTCCACGCATCAGTAATGGGTTGAAAGCCTTCATTAATACGTTGATCAAGTCCTTTTGATTTTTCGGGTATGTCTTGTGCAAATGTGATGAAGGGAAGTACGAAGAGCCCAAGCAGAGCCAGTACTTTACGAGCAGATTTTGTCATTGGTTTTGTTTAGTTTGAAGCGTTTAAGTTATCTGTTTATTTTAGTTTACAGCAATAAACAGTAGTTTATTTTAAAATAAATATATCAGCGGCTAAAATTATTTACAAAAATTCCACAAATCAGGATAATCTAATAACCTTAGAAGCTGATTCCATACCAAAAAGTCATAATTTCCCAACTCTAAGAAATGGTAAAGTAAACTGAATCAAAATCAACTATATGAAAAGAATTCCATTATATGTATTGATAATTGGCGGTATGTTGCTCGGCGTACTTTTTGCAGTTGCGGCTATCCAGTTTGACGGAGGTGTACAGTTTACCAAAGACTGGATAAAGCCTTTTGGCAATATGTTTATCAACCTGCTTAAACTTATTGCCGTTCCATTGATTTTAGCCTCTCTTGTTAAAGGAGTTTCTGATCTGAAGGACATTTCCAAGCTATCGAAGATGGGGTTAAGAGCTATCACTTTTTACTTGTTCACTACTGTCTTTGCGGTTTCTCTGGGGCTAGCAGCTGTAAATCTGGTGAAGCCTGGGAAATCGATTACTGAGGAAACAAGGACTGCTATGCTAACTACTTATGGCGAACAGGCCAATGAAAAATCGGTAGAGGCTCACAAACAAACAGATTCTGGTCCGCTGAAATTTATTGAAGACATTATTCCTGAAAATATTATTGCTGCCACTTCATCTAATAAAATGATGCTGCAGGTAATTTTCTTTGCCTTGTTTCTTGGCATTGCCATGATAACACTCCCCGAAAAAAAGGTGCAACCGTTCAAAGATTTTTTTGACAGCTTCAATGAAATCATTTTAAGAATGATTGACCTGATTATGAAAGGAGCTCCTTTCGGAGTATTTGCTTTGATGGCTGCATTGGTGGCAGAATCGCCAAGCATGGATATATTCAAGGCATTGGGAGCTTATGCCCTCACTGTTATTGCGGGGCTCTTAATATTGATCTTTGTTTTTTATCCAACGCTGATTTATTTATTTACAAAAAGAGATCCACGAAAATTTCTAAAGCAGATTTCTCCTGCACAGCTATTGGCTTTTTCTACCAGTTCAAGTGCAGCTACATTACCTGTCACCATGGATGTAGTGGAGAACAGGGTTGGTGTTGACAATGAAGTTGCCAGCTTTGTTTTGCCAATTGGTGCTACAGTTAATATGGATGGAACAAGTTTGTACCAAGCGGTGGCAGCGGTTTTCATTGCACAGGCTTTTGGAATGGATTTGTCATTGATGGCTCAATTAGGAATCATTGTAACTGCAACGTTAGCTTCTATAGGCTCCGCTGCTGTGCCAAGTGCCGGTATGGTAATGCTGGTAATTGTATTGGCACAAGCTGGTATTCCCGAAGCAGGCCTTGCGTTGATATTTGCGATTGACAGGCCACTCGATATGGTACGTACGGTAGCTAATGTAACAAGTGATTGTACTGTCTCTACTATAATTGCCAAATCCTTAAACAAACTGGAAGATCCGAAATTATATAAATAATAAGGTACAAGAAATAAGGTGTAAGGAACAAGAAGTAAACCCTGCATCTTATTTTATTGTATTGAAACGAAGCATTAGCTTTGACCACTTTTAAAATTGGTTATGAATAAACGTATTGCTGGGTTTTTGGCTCTTGGTTCGTTTACTTTTATTGCCGTTCTCCATTTTCTTCATTATAATAACTGGATTAGTATTGATCCGGTTGTGCTGCAGGCAGCACGGTGGTTTTTTGTTGCTACCCTCATCATTTTTGGATGGTATAAAAAATCATTGACTACCTGGATATTGGTAGCAATGGCCATCGGTGTTGAAATTGGTTTAGACTTTCCGGCCTTCTCACAAAATCTTCAGTTTCTTAGCAAGATATTTTTACGAATGGTGAAGACCATTGTTGCTCCATTACTTTTTGCAACGCTGGTTGTAGGAATTGCCAGCCATGCAAACCTGAAGCAGGTAGGAAGAATGGGATGGAAGTCATTATTATATTTTGAAATTGTTACAACTATTGCATTGCTGATCGGTTTAGTATTTATCAATATAACAAAAGCTGGTGTTGGTATTGAGGTTCCTGATAATTTATTAAAAGAATTGCCGGCTGTAGTACCAAAAGGCTGGCAGGATCATATAATTGATATTTTTCCCGAGAACATTATCAAATCAATATTTGAGGGTAATGTATTGCCCATCGTTGTCTTCAGTGTCATCTTTGGTATTGCTATGGCAATGCTGAATGAGAAAAAGAAAAAACCATTGCTTGAATTTTCTGAGAGCCTGGCAGAAACAATGTTCAAATTCACCAACATTGTTATGTACTTTGCTCCGTTTGGTGTTGGTGCAGCCATCGCTGTTACTGTTGGTCATCTGGGTATCGATATTCTCAAGAATCTGCTGATGCTGTTGTTGACATTATATATAGCATTAATAACCTTCCTTTTACTTGTGCTGTTGCCAATCGCATTATTTATAGCAAAAATTCCGATAAAGAAATTTATTCAGGCGATAAAAGAACCGGTGTCCATTGCATTTGCAACAACCAGTTCAGATTCTGCATTGCCAAAGGCGTTGGAAAATATGGAGAAGTTTGGTGTGCCAAGAAAAATTGTTTCATTTGTTATTCCTACTGGCTACACTTTCAATCTGGATGGAACTACATTATATCTTTCATTGGCATCTATTTTTGTTGCACAGGCCGCAGGGATGGATTTGTCTTTTGGTCATCAGATTATGATTGGATTGTCATTGATGCTGACGAGTAAAGGAGTGGCAGCCGTACCAAGAGCTTCATTGGTAATATTAATTGCAACGGCAAGCACATTTAATTTTCCTATCTGGCCGATCATGGCAATTTATGGAATTGATGAATTGATGGATATGGCCCGGACATCTGTAAATGTAATCGGCAATACGTTGGCCAGTTGTGTAGTTGCAAGATGGGAAGGTGAATTTGATGATGCAAAAGCTCTTGCCTTTTCCGAAGAAGCTTCAGATGCTATCAGAGACGAGGACTCAAAATTTTAATTTTATTTTTCATGTACACTATTTTATTAGACAGTTTTAATTGGACAAGCTTATTACAGCCACAGTTTTATATTGAGAACGGGGGCCTTTGGCTATTACTTTTCGTAGTCTTCGCAGAAACAGGTTTGTTCGTAGGGTTCTTTCTTCCAGGTGATTCCTTATTATTTGTTGCAGGAATATTTGCACATAAAATTACAAAAGCAACAGGCGAAGTGATTCCCGGTCTTGCTCATCAGTTTCATAAACTTTTTGGATTAGGTAATATTCAAAATGAATGGATCGATCTGCTTACATTAGTTGGTTTAATCTCTTTAGCAGGAATTGCTGGAAATGCTATAGGTTATTGGACAGGAAAAAAAGTAGGCCCCGCAATGTACACCTGGCGGGACCGTTTCCTTTTTAAGAAAAGATATTTGTATCAGGCACACGACTTTTTTGAAAAGCATGGTGGTGTTGCCATCATTGGCGCCAGGTTTTTACCTTTTATAAGAACGTTTGTTCCGATAGTAGCAGGCATTGTACAGATGGATAGAAAGAAATTTCATTTCTTCAATGTGGTAGGAAGCTTTACATGGGTATTCTCTATGGTCTTTGCAGGATATTTTTTACAGAAATGGATACTAAGTCAATTTGGGTTTGATTTGAAAGAACATCTAGAAGTAATTGTTTTAGCAATAGTGTTGGTAACAACTGCTCCGGTGATAATAAAAGTGATCTCATCAAGGAATAATAAAAATGATAAAAACGATACTCTCTCAACAGGTTCAACTCAATAAACTGTATGAGCAATAAACAATATGGCATTTTTTCAATGACTGTAATTGTAGCCGCACTTGGTTACTTTGTTGATATTTATGATCTGTTGTTGTTTGCCATTATCCGGGTCGAAAGTTTGCAGTCACTAGGTTTAACTCCTGAACAAATAAAGATTGATGGTGAAGCTATTTTGCAATGGCAAATGATCGGTTTATTGTTGGGAGGAATTATTGCCGGTATTATTGCTGACAAAAAAGGCCGGTTAAGTGTTTTGTTTGGATCAATATTGTTTTATTCGCTGGCCAATATTGCAAATGGCATGGTTTCGAATGTAGAGCAGTATAAAATCATCCGCTTTCTGGCCGGATTGGGATTAGCCGGAGAACTCGGCGTTGGTATTACATTGGTTTCTGAATTGATTAGCAAAGAAAAAAGAGGCATTGCAACATCCATGGTGGCCGGCATTGGATTGACGGGGGCTGTCGTTGCTTTTATTATGAAAAATAATTTTGACTGGCGAACCTGTTATTATATCGGAGGCGGTCTTGGCTTATTATTATTGTTGCTGAGAGTTTCAGTATTTGAATCAGGAATGTTTAAAGAAGTGAAAAAGCAAAAAGTACAACTTGGTAATTTTTTCATGCTGTTCACTAAAGGAGAAAGATTCAAAAGATATTTAACAAGCATTTTAATTGGTCTACCAACATGGTTTGTAATTGGTGTGCTCGTTGCATTTTCCAACGATTTTGGAAAGGCAATGGGCATTCAGGAAAAGATTGATCCCGGAAAATCTATTATGTATGCTTATGTTGCTATTTCCATTGGCGATATTTTAAGTGGTTTTATCAGTCAATGGTTGAAGAGCAGAAAAAAAGCTTTGTTTCTTTTTTATTTTATCACCACTATTTTCATGGTATTGTTTTTCACTGTGCAATGGAATGGTTCGGCTGCAAAAATGTACTGGATATGTGCAGGCATGGGATTTGGTACCGGCTTCTGGGCAATTTTTATAACAATGGGGGCAGAGCAGTTCGGCACCAACCTGAGAGCAACGGCTGCTACCACAATTCCCAATATGGTTCGGGGTATGTTGGCCATTTTTATTCTTCCGCTTTTTCAATGGCTGCGGGGAATAGAAGGTGTTGGATATGTAAATGGCGGAATTTATACTGCTATAATAATTATGGTAATTACTATTGTAGCTGCAGTAATGACCAAAGAAACTTTTAATAAAGATCTGAATTTTGTTGAAGAATAAATAGTGTAATGAAATTTCTAATCATCCGTTTTTCTTCTATTGGTGATATTGTACTCACTACACCGGTAATACGTTGTCTGAAACAACAAGTGCCCGATGCAAAAGTACATTTTCTGACTAAGAGTAATTTTTATGCTGTTGTTGCTCACAATCCATACTTAGATAAAATTCATGTGCTGGCCCATAGCTGGGAACTGATGATTGAAGAGTTGTTAACTGAACAGTATGATTATATCATCGATCTTCATCATAACACAAGAACACTTCGGGTAAAAAAGGCATTGAAAGTAAAGTCCTTTTCTTTCTATAAATTTAATATTCAGAAATATTTTCTTACTGCATTTAAAATAAATCTCCTTCCCAAAGTTCATATTGTTGACAGGTATTTGAAAACAGTTGAGTCTTTCGGAGTAAAAAATGATGGTACAGGGCTTGATTATTTTATTAGTCCTGATGAAGAAATAAAGCGGCATGACATTCCTGCTTCCCATGCGGCAGGGTACATAGCCTGTGTAATTGGCGCCGCTTTAGGAACAAAAAAATGGCCGACGCATAAATGGAAAACGTTTTGTGAACAAATGGTGCATCCCATTATCCTATTGGGTGGGCCAGAAGATGCACAAGCAGGCAATGAAATTGCTGCAACAGATGCGGTAAAAATTTATAATGCTTGCGGAAAATTTAAGTTGAATGAAAGTGCTGATCTGATTCGTAAGGCAAAATTTGTGATTAGCAATGATACCGGTTTAATGCATATTGCCGCTGCTTATAAAAAGCAAATCATATCACTTTGGGGCAACACAGTTCCGGCTTTTGGAATGACACCTTATTATGGCGATGTGCCGGTGGCTGATGTTATACTCGAAACAAAAAAGCTTTGGTGCAGGCCCTGTTCGAAAATTGGGTATAAGAAGTGTCCGCTTGGACATTTTAAATGTATGGAGAAAATAGAAGTGGAGGATGTGCTAAAAAAAACAAGGCAAAGAATTTAAAACTCTTTGCCTTCAATACATTTAAATTTTTTTAACTACAACATTTACGCAAAGAAAATTGCAAGTAATGCGAAAGCAATAAAGAATCCGCCGATAAGAATTTTCACCTGCACATCTTCATTTTTAATCATTTGTCTAATTTTGTTCATAACCTGATTTTTTAGTTTTCAAATAAGTTTAGTATCCAGGTTTCAAGGAGGATTGGGAATCAGGTAATCAGTAGGGATGGGAATTAAAGAGAAGTGTTGCAAATGTAATTTTTTAACTTTTTAAATACAAATCTGTTATTGAAGTTTTATTTTTTGGAATCGTAGATTTACGATTGGAAATTCATAACTGATTGAAAATTAGCTATAAATCTAACAAAAATTATTAATTGAACTGCTTTAAACTTATAATACTCTTTTTACTGATTATCTCTTTTACAAAGTCTGAGGCACAAATACACGAAGGGCAAATCGATTCTTTCCGAATTCATAGTGACATTAAAGTTTCTATCGATCAACCCCAGAAAATCTATTTGTCTAAAGAAACAATTATTACGTTTTACGCTTTGCCGAATGGTAATACTACTGCGCAAACAATGGGAAAGAAAATGGAATACGGAGATGATTGGCACTACAATATTCAACATATCAAAGCACAAACTATTTTTATTCGGAAGCGATTAAAAAATAAAAACTTTGTGGTAATCTATCTTGAGAATGATTATAAAAGCTGGCCATTGTGGGATCAAAAACACCTCGATTTCAAAATACTAGTCCCTCATCTAGTTGACTCCCTGTCTGGCATTATAAAAGGGAATAAAAAGGTAGTATATCTGAATGGACATAGCGGAGGTGGCAGTTTCATCTTCGGTTTTTTAGCAGGAGTCGAAAAAATTCCAGCTTCAATAAAAAGAATAAGTTTTTTGGATAGTGATTATGGATATGATAGTAGCTATTACTCAAAATTTAATCGTTGGCTCCATGAAATAAAGGGAGCTTCTTTAAATGTATTTGCTTATAACGATAGCATTGCTTTGTATAACGGGAAGCCATTTGTGTCAGCTACCGGCGGCACATGGTATCGCAGTCATTTATTTCTGAAGCATTTGCAGAATGATTTTAGTTTCTCAATGACAATAACGGACACTCTTGTAGTTTATAAAAATCAAGATGAAAGAATCCAGTTTTATTTTAAAATAAACACAGACAGAGGGATCTATCATACTCAACAAGTAGAGTTGAATGGGTTTATTCATTCGGTATTAGCCGGAACAAAATATGATTCAAAAGGGTATAGGTACTACAAAGGAAGAGCCTACGAAAAATTTATAGGAAAATAAATGGAATCAGGCACTAAGAAAACGACTGTTGAAATAATACAGGGAATTGTTTTTTGAGTTTATCTTGTTGACGGGGAGAGATGTTTTTAAAAAAGTCCTTATGCTTTTGAAGACATAATTCTGTTAAAGCTCTTTGTTGCCCGGTTTTAATTTCATTCAGTACGACTTCCATCACCATTTCAGGTACCTGTCCGTCTGTTTTAGTCAGTTTTATTTTATTGTACATTTTCCCGGTACCCATATAGCTTTTGAAAAGCCTTTCTTGTATATATCTTGCCAGTTCATCACTGGAAACTGTATCCCGGCCAATTGAAATGATACCGATTTCATCAACACTTATGTACAAATTTTTTTCTTCTGCGGATGAGTCATTGATATGAAAACCAGCAGGTGAAGACAGGGAAGCAAATAAAAGAAAAATAAAAAATACTGAACGTAACATTAGAAGTGTGTTTCGGTAAGGTATTATTAAAGATAATATTCTATTGCAACATAGCCGTAATAATCAATCAGATATTTGAATGGGAGTTCAGATATGCATTTCACTTAGCTCCAGCCAGCGAAATTCTTTTTTATCCAGATGTTGGGTTATTTCTCCTATTCGCAGCGATAGTTGCTGCAATTCATCAAAAGGAGTGCTCCCGTTGTTTAGCTTCTCAGTTACAATTTCTTTTTCTTTGGTAAGTTCTTCGATTTCTTTTTCTAAAAGTTCAAACTCTCTTTTTTCTTTAAAAGAAAATTGTTTTTTTTGTTCTTTTTGCTTTGTATCTGATTCTATTGGGGCTTCTTTTTTTTCAGTTTTTCCCGAAACAATAGAGCCTTTACTTTCCGGTGGTAATATGCCATTAACTATAGACTCCCGGTACAAGGAATAATTACCAGGAAAATCTTTGATCATGCCATCACCTTCAAAAACGAATAAATGATCGACCAGCCTGTCCATAAAATAACGGTCATGCGAAACGATTAACAGGCAACCGGGAAATTCGCTTAAGAAATTTTCCAATACGCCAAGTGTAGGAAGGTCAAGATCATTCGTTGGTTCATCCAATATCAGAAAATTTGGATTTCTGAAAAGGATAGAGAGCAGATGTAATCTTCTTTTTTCTCCACCACTTAGTTTGCTGATATAGGTGTATTGCTTATCCGGATCAAACAAAAACAGTTGAAGGAACTGTGCTGCACTTAAGGTGCCGCCGCTTGCCAGCGGAAAATGTTCGGCAATATTTTTTACAAACTCAATAACCCGTATATCTGTTTTCACTTCCAGTCCTGTCTGCGAATAATTTCCGAATATGACGGTGTCGCCTATATTTATTTTACCGCTGTCTGGTTTATCTAATCCCTGCAATATGTTTATAAATGTAGATTTACCGGAGCCGTTCTTGCCTACAATACCGATTCTTTCACCTTTTTTAAATGTATAATCAAATCCTTTTAATAAAATTTTCTCGCCATAGCTTTTGTATACTTTTTTAAGTTCAACTATTTTTCCGCCAAGGCGGCTCATCTTCATGTCCAGTTGCAACTGTTCGTCTACAATCTGCTCTTTGGCTTTTTTCTCTACTACATAAAAATTATCCTGCCGGCTTTTACTTTTCGTAGTTCTTGCTTTGGGTTGCTTTCGCATCCATTCCAGCTCTTTTCGATATAAGTTTTTTGCTTTATCTATACTCGAAGCTTCGCTTTCTATTCTCGCTGCTTTTTTCTCCAGGTAATTCTGATAATCCCCTTTATGCGTATACAAATTGCTGCCTTCCATTTCCCATATCTCATCGCAGACTGCGTCTAAAAAATATCTGTCGTGGGTTACTAAAAGTAACGTTACATTTTCCTTATCCAGATGATGTTCGAGCCATTCTACCATTTCCACATCAAGATGGTTGGTAGGTTCATCCATTATTAATAAAACATGCTTATGTTCAAAACCAATATCAATTAATGTTTTAGCTAGTGCCACTCTTTTTCGTTGTCCGCCACTTAAGGTTCCTACTTTTTGAGTAAGATGATGGATATTCAACTTGCCCAATACCTGTTTTACTTTGGTATCAAAATCCCAGGCACCCAGATCATCCATTTTTACAATGGCATTGCTAAGCCTGTCAACATCTACTTCTTCACTGGCAACTTCAAATTCTTTGATGGCATTGATGATGGGGTGATTGTGAAAGAAAATATTGTCAAGAATTGATTTGCTTTCATCGAACACAGGCTCTTGTTCAAAAAGAACTACATCAACGTCTTTGTTTACCCATACTTTTCCGCTTTCTGCAGTTTCCAGACCTGACAGAATTTTTAATAAAGTAGATTTTCCGGTACCGTTTCTGGCTACGAGAGCAATCTTATCGCCTTCTTCAATATGAAAGGTTATAGTAGAAAAAAGAGGCTGGATTCCGTAACTTTTAGATAAGTTCTCGACTGACACATAATGCATTTCGCAAAGATAGCTTAACGGCCTGCCAAAAAGATAAGCAGACAAAGAATTATTGTAATACCAATAATAATCAGGAGTGAATATTTTTCCTGTTGGTGCTTTTTCTTTGATTTTATAGAAAATGAGTGTACTTGCGATGTAGCACTTTCGTTGGATTCTGCAAGCATGTACAGTTGTAGTAGTACTGATTTTGAAAAAGGGGGAGGTAGCATATTAATTATTTGAAGCGTTATTTGTACGATTTGTGAAATGGCATCCGGTTCTTTGAATTGTTTTAATTTGTTGATCGACTCATTTGAAAGAAGTGCAAGAATATATTGCTCTAAACCATGTTTATCCATTCTGAATGTATCAAGTGTAGAAACATATCTTTCTAATTCCAGTAGTTGTTTCAAAATAGTAACCGGTGTTATGGCATCCTGCTTTTTTCTTTTTCCAATACTTTGATTGTACCAGCGTTGTTGCAGATAGTATTCTTTCTTTGCTGGGTTTGTTAACACTTCGTAGGCTTCTTTTATTTCATGGAATTGTGCAGCAGCATACGGATTTTCCTGATTTTTATCCGGATGAAATTGTTGTGCAAGCCGCCTGAACGATTTTTTAATTTCAGTTGCAGAAGCTGAAGATTCTATTTCGAGTATGTTGTAGTAATCTTTCAGGTGCATACACAAAGAAAAACTACTTCAGGTGTTTGGCAAAAAAACTGAGAGTTCGTTGCCATGCTGATTCTGCCGCCTCTTTATTGTATCGGGTAGGGGCGGTGTCATTATGAAAAGCATGGTTAGCTCCTTCATAAATGTAAACTTCGTAGTCAATATTATTTTTCTTCAGGGCTTCTTCATATGCGGGAATACCTGCATTTACCCTTTCATCCAATCCGCCATAATGCATTTGAATGGCTGCTTTTATTTTTGGTACATCTTCAGCAGCGGGTTGTCGGCCATAAAAAGGTACAGCAGCTTTCAGTGAAGGAACATTTACGGCTAGACTGTTTGCCATGGCGCCGCCCCAGCAAAACCCAACACAACCCAATTTTCCATTACTGTCTTTTCTTGTACCTAAATAGTCAAACACTTTAATAAAATTTTGTAAACTATCCTCTGCCTTTAATTGTTGAAATTTGGTTCTTGCTTCGTCTTCATTTTCCGGAGTGCCACCTAGCGGTGATAAAGCATTTGGTGCAATTGCAAGATAGCCGGCTTTGGCAGCTCTTCTTGTCACATCTTCTATATGTGCATTCAATCCGCGGTTTTCATGTATTATCACTACTGCAGCATAAGGCTTATTTTCTTTTCGCCTTGCTACATAAGCATGCATATCACCATTAATGCCGGGATACACTATTCTTTCTGTAAAAAGTTCTTCAGCATTGGTAGTGGCTGCATTTGCATAATTTACTTCAAGTAATGGTAATAATGTCATTGCTGCAGCAGTCCCACCAGCAAGTATGGTAAGCCTTTTTATAAATTCATTTCTGCTTAACGGCTTATGTGTGTACTCATCGTACAAGTTTATTATTTGCTGATCCATAAAAAGAATTTATTTAAAGTTACAATTATTGATAATTGTATAAGTGGTAATTTATTGCACCCTGAATTCTTCTTACCTTTATTACTTATCACAGTTTAAATTACTTACAATGAAAATGAAATTATTTTTTTCTGCAATATGTTTAATAGTTCTTGTTTCCTGTAACAACTCTGCTGATGATAAGGAGACGAAAGAAGACACCATGACAATGAATCATAGTGAAATGGATCATTCAGCAGCAACATCAGGTGATGTGCCTCCGGTGCCTGTTGTTCCTGAAGGAGCTAAAGTTGTTTTTAGTAACTTGAAAGATAATGCGATTATTTCTTCACCCTTTACATTGGAAATGGGTGTACAAGGTATGCATATAGATTCTGCCGGACTGGTAAAGCAAGCATCAGGTCACCATCATCTTATTATCGATGGCCCGGATTCATTAGCAACTGGTATAATTGTTCCAAAAGATTCTGTAAACATACATTTTGGAAATGCACAGACTGAATATGAATTGAAACTACTTCCCGGTAAACATAAACTTACCTTACAATTGGAGGATGGATTGCATCGTTCTTATGGTAGCAAATTGTCTGCATCTATAATGGTTAATGTGAAGTAGAATTTTTTTATGATATGATGGAATGGGTTGCTTATAATAAGTAACCCATTTTTATTTTAACACTTAATATAATGTTTTCTTAAAAAACTATTGTATGCCAAGACAAAGCCACCAATGGCATAATAATCGCATCAAAAAGAAGTATTTAGGAAAGGATAAAAAACAATTCCGTATGCTATTTATTTAAAAAAACATTTAACATGAAACGCATCTTGAAAACTACAGCTATTGCCTGCTTCATGGTTCTTGTTGGTTCCACCGTTAATAGAGTGTCCGCACAGTATAACGATGATTACAACAATAATAATAACTATTATGACAACGACCGTGATGTTTCTTATCAAACATTTTATGATGAACTCAGCCCTTATGGCCAGTGGATAGATTATCCGGGTCATGGTTATGTATGGGTGCCTGCTGCAAATCAGGATTTTCAACCATATAGTACCAATGGTCATTGGGTGTGGACAAATGATTACGAATGGATGTGGGTCTCCGATTATGATTGGGGATGGGCACCATTTCACTATGGTCGCTGGGATAACGATCCTTACTATGGATGGTATTGGGTGCCGGGTTATGAATGGTCACCTGCATGGGTAGCCTGGAGAGATGGTGGAGACCATTATGGTTGGGCACCGATCAGACCGGGTATCAACATCAATACTAATTTTAATATTGGCAGCTATTCACCTCCTAATAACTTCTGGTGCTTTGCTCCGAGGCGTTATATTGCTTCTCCTTACATTAACCGGTATTATGTAGATCGTGGAAGAAACGTTACAATAATAAATCAGACAAACATTATAATCAATAATTACCGTTACGGTGGAAACTATGGTTTCAGATCTGGACCAAGGCGTGTAGAATTTGAAAGTTATACCGGAAGAATAAATCCTGTTCGTTTCAGACAATCTAACCTTCCTGGCAGATCAGATTTCAGAGGTAATGAAGTCTCTTTTTATCGTCCGAACGTAAGACAGAATAATAGTAATAACGGAAATGTAGCTCCCCGTCAGTTTGAAAGGTATGAAAGAAGAGAGGGAAGTTTCAGGAATGACAGAAGTAATGATGCTACCGTTCGTAATAACATCAACGGACGACCAAATAGCGATATGAACGACCGTGGCAATAATCTTCCTGACAGAAGAAATATGGATAGAACAAACGACGATCAGAATAACAGAAATAACAGGCAAATAACCAGGCAGCCTGAAAGAAACAATCCTTCAACATCACCTGGAAATAATAATTCAACTGACGGAAGGTTTGACCGTAGGAATGAAAGAGCAAATGTTCCTGCTGACCGGATTCCTGCGCAGCCGAATAACAGAAGATTTGAAAATGAAAGACCGCAAAGTCAGCCATCGCAGCAAATGGAACGCAGGCAAGAACCAAGATCAATACCACAACAACAACCACAGCAACAGCCGAGGCAGTTTGAACGAAGAGAGAATCCGGAAAGACAGCCTGAAAGGCAAATGGAGAGACAACAACCCCGGCAACAAATGGAAAGAAGGCAGGAGCCACAGCAACCCAGACAACAAATGGAACGAAGACAGGAGCCACAGCAACCCATGCAAGTGGAAAGAAACAATGGTAATAACAGACCAACATCTGAAAGCAGTAATAATCCAGATAGACTACGAGAAGGAACTTTTAATTAATCCTTACTCTATAATATAAAAAGACCTCCGTTTTAGCGGAGGTCTTTTAGGTTGAATTAGTTATTTATTTAAAAATATCTTATCCTACTTTTTTTACATTTACAGCATTCATGCCTTTTTTACCTTCCTGTAAATCGAATTCAACTTTGTCGCCTTCGTTTACCTGATCGATAAGTCCACTGCTGTGAACAAATGTTTCTTTTCCAGAATCATCATGCTTGATAAATCCGAAACCTTTTTCGGGGTTGAAAAATTTAACTACTCCCTGATTTTTGTCGCTCATTGTATTGTGTTTATTGATTAAGTCTATAAAAATAGCATTTATATTCCGGAATGTAGTATAAATGATATTCGGAGAATAAATCAACTGATACTTACGGGTTTACAGACTTATGCTTCCACTTCCATATAACTTTCAACAGGCTCACAGGTACAAATCAGATTTCTGTCGCCATGTGTATTATTTACCCTGGCAACGGATGGCCAGAATTTATTCAGCGTAACATAATACAACGGAAAAGCAGCTGTTTGTCTTGGATAAGCATGATTCCATTCATCGGCAGTTATCACAGCCTGTGTATGCGGAGCATGTTTTAATGGATTGTCTTTTTTATCCGCCTTGCCTTCTTCAATCGCTTTTATTTCCTCACGGATGGAAAGTAATGCATCACAAAAACGATCCAGTTCGGCTTTGTCTTCACTTTCTGTTGGTTCAATCATGATTGTTCCCGGAACAGGGAAACTCATTGTTGGTGCATGAAAACCATAATCGATCAAACGTTTGGCAACATCTTCCGCTTCTACCTCTGCTGATTTTTTAAACGGCCTCAAGTCAACAATAAACTCATGTGCACATAAATTATTCTGATTGGTGTACAGGATCGGATAAGCACCTTCCAGTCTTGCCCGCATATAATTGGCATTCAATATTGCATAATCTGTTGCGGCTTTCACACCTTCTTTGCCCAGCATTCTTATATAACCATATGAAATAAGTAGGATAGATGCAGAACCATAAGGTGCTGCAGATACAGCCCCATCCGGCTTCCCCGAAGGGGAAGAGTCCTGCTCACTAACCTCGCTTTTTGAAATGCCTGAATCATTGTCAATATTTTTGGGTGGCAAGGGCTGTGTGTTGGTGGCCTTCCTTTCGGGAAGGTGAGGATGGGCAACATGACCTGGCAAATGTTTTTCCAGATGCGCTTTTACACAAATCGGGCCCATGCCGGGGCCACCGCCGCCGTGTGGTATTGCAAAGGTTTTATGCAGGTTCAGGTGACAAACATCGGCACCTATTAAACCCGGCGCAGTTAAACCAACCTGTGCATTCATATTGGCACCATCCATATACACTTGTCCGCCGTGCTGGTGAATGATGGCTGTAATTTCTTTCACTGTTTCTTCATACACACCATAGGTGCTTGGGTATGTGATCATGATGCCCGCCAGTTCATTGCTGTACTGCGTAGCTTTTGCTTTCAGGTCTTCTACATCAATGTATCCGTTCTCCAATGCTTTTACTACCACCACTTTCATTCCACACATTACTGCCGATGCAGGATTGGTGCCATGAGCTGAAATCGGGATCAGCATTACTTTACGTTGTGTATCACCATTCGCCTCATGAAATGCTTTGATGGTTAACAAACCGGCATACTCGCCTTGTGCACCGCTGTTGGGTTGCAAACTACAGGCATCAAAGGCGGTAATCTCGCATAGATATTTTCCCAGTTCATCAACAATGAATTTATAACCTTGTGCCTGCTCTGCAGGAACAAATGGATGCATCTTACCCCAATGCGCCCAACTCAACGGCATCATTTCAGAAGCTGCATTCAGTTTCATCGTACAGCTTCCAAGAGAGATCATGGAAGTGTTCAAGGAAAGATCTTTATTCTCCAGTTGTTTGATGTACCGCATCATCTGGCTTTCGCTTCTATGCGAATTGAAAACAGTATGCGTTAAGAATTTTGATTTTCTTGCAAGAGCATCTGGTATATGATGCAATTCAGCTTTTTCATCTATTTTAAATGAAACAGGATCTTTTTCATTTTCAAAACAATTGATAAGATCATAAATGTCGCCTACATCAGTTGTTTCATCCAATGAAATGCCGATAAGGTTGTTATTGATATAACGCAGGTTGATTCGTTGTTGCTCTGCTTTTGTTCTTATTGTACTGCTGTCTTTTACTTTCACCGTAATGGTATCGAAGAAGTTTTCTGCCACTAAATCAAATCCTCTTTCCTCAATTGCTTCTGCAACGGTTTGTGTAAGCAATGCAATTCGCTTCGCAATATTTTTTAAACCTTCTGGTCCGTGAAATACTGCGTACATAGCCGCCATGTTGGCCAGTAATGCCTGTGCAGTGCAAATATTAGAAGTTGCTTTTTCTCTTTTAATATGCTGCTCTCTTGTCTGCAATGCCATCCGCAATGCCCTGTTGCCTTGAGCATCTATACTGATGCCGATAATGCGGCCTGGAATATTTCTTTTAAATTCTTCTTTGGTCGACATGAAGGCAGCATGTGGACCGCCATAACCAAGTGGTACTCCAAAACGCTGTGCAGAACCAATCGCAACATCAGCACCCAATTCTCCGGGAGGGGTTAATAATGTTAATGCCAGCAAATCAGTGGCCATTGCCACATAAGCACCTGCCGCATGAACAGTTTCAATAAATGCTGTGTAATCTTCTACCGAACCTTTATCATTCGGATATTGAACAATAGCTCCAAAATAAGAAGTATCAATCGTTGCCGTTTTATAATCGCCTTCCACAATTTCTATTCCTACGGGTATAGCTCTTGTACGCAACACATCTTTTGTTTGCGGAAATATCTCAGCGTCCACAAAAAACTTTGCTCTTTCAATATGGTCTTGCTTGTTCAGCGAGTTGAAGAACATCGTCATTGCTTCGGCAGCAGCCGTTGCTTCATCAAGCAAAGAAGCATTTGCAATCGGCAACGCTGTTAAATCACTCACCATTGTTTGGAAGTTCAACAGGCTTTCTAATCTGCCTTGCGAAATTTCTGCCTGATATGGTGTGTACTGTGTGTACCATCCCGGGTTTTCAAAAATATTTCTTAGTATAACTGATGGGGTGATGGTATCGTAATAACCTTGGCCGATATAATTAGTAAAAACTTTATTCTTAAGTGAAACTTCTTTAATATGTTTCAGGTATTCATGTTCACTCATTGCCGCAGGTATGTTCAGCGAATGCTCCATGCGGATTGCTGGCGGTACTGTGTTATTTATTAGTTCATCGAGGCTGGCGGCACCAATTTTTTTCAGCATTTGTTTTGTGTCTGCTTTATTGGGTCCGATGTGGCGGGGAATAAACTCGTTGGATTGTTGTTCGAAAAGATTCATAAATAAAAAATATCAGATTAGTCAAATAAGTCAAATGAGGTCAAAAGAGTCAAATTTGTCAGATAAGTCATTTTACTACGATAATGATTTGACCTGGATGACTAATTTGACACTTATAACTTTTAAGCGGGGCAAAGTTACGGGCAGCAAAGCAGAAAATCAGTTATCTGTTTAACATAGTGGATAAGCGGTGAAATGCTTTATTGTAAAGTTATTTCCAGAAGCATTAATATCGGTTTTGACAAATATGACTTACTGACCTTTCAGTAACTTGCAGCATGGCAAAAGACCCCGACGTATTAAATAACTGGGAAAAGAAATCCGGCGAACGACAGAAGGAATATAAAAAATTTCTGAGCCGTGCCAACAAGAACAAAGTGCTGAAGCAACTGCCCGAACTCAACGATGAAGCATTCGAAAAAATTGATTGCCTGCAATGTGCCAACTGTTGTAAAAATTATTCGCCACGGTTTAAGCCGCCGGATATAAAACGCATCAGTAAACACCTCGGCATGAAGGAAGGCGATTTTAAAGACCAGTATCTTTTTACCGATGAAGAAGGCGATCATGTAACCAAAGAAAAACCCTGTCCTTTCCTGGGAAGAGATAATTATTGCTCTATTTATGATGTTCGTCCCACAGACTGTGTCCGCTTTCCTTACATGGATGATGATTTTATGCTGAAGCGGCAACCACTTGCATTGAAGAATTCCACTTTTTGTCCTATCACTTATTACGTAATCGAAAAACTCATCGCCACAGAAAAGGGAAGATAATTTTGCCCCGGCTGTTCACCAGCCAATACGGAGGATAGAAGTCAGTTTCTGTGATTTTACCTGCTGAAAGAGTAACCACAAAAGCACTTTGAAGAAGTGAGTACACAGTGGCACTGCGGATACATTGACAGGAATGTCCAGTTCAGCACCAACAATCCTACATGTGAATTATATAAAAAAAAATAAAGGATGTATAATAACCTGCGGCAGATAATTAACCACCTTTAGTTATGTCTAAAGGTGTAAATAAAGGAAGGGCACCCGTGAAGGAAAACCAGGAAATGTAAAAATCAAAATCTCATTTATCAAAATCGGGTGATGGGTTATCATACCTTCTTTTTTGCTCAATCACACAGTACCGGATGGAGAGTTTTAAATGCTTCTCAGCATTAAAAAAAAGGCTTATGAATGAATTTGTTGTGCCTGTTTCCTGATGACTGATAAAGAAGTATGAGAAATTAAATGACGTATATATGACAACACAAACTCTTTTACCAGATAGTATAAAAAAACAACGCAGGGTAGACCGGTATTCTGTAAAGCCTTTAACTGAAACCCTGACCAATGGCTTTTTTACCGTAGACCGCAACTGGACAGTAAAATACTGGAACAATTCGGCTGAGGAATTATTAGGGGTAAATGCCGCCGATATTATTGAAAAAAACATTTGGGAAGTATTTGCAGCAGTAATTCCAATAGACTTCTACAGGGTATATCAAAACGCATTTCTGCAAAACATGCCGGTACATTTTAAGGAGTATTGGGGAGAGAAAGGAGGATGGTTTGATGTGGTTACCTTTCATTGTAATGACCTGTTGTCGGTATCTTTTAAAAGCAGCAACAAGCCTCATGCACAATATCCTGAAGATTCCGGTGAACGGTTAAAGGTACTTACAGAACTATACAAATTTATAACCGAGATTACTGATGATTGCCTGTGGGAATGGGAGCTATCAAAAAAAGAAATTTTTTGGATAGATGGCGGTCATCAACGGATATTGGGTTACCCAATAAAGAATACGCTTATTCCACAAAGCTTTTGGGAGGACTGTATCCACCCGGATGATCTTATGAGGGTATTAGCCAAACTGGATAAAACCTTTAGTGCCGGAAGTGATTTTTGGGAAGATGATTACAGGTTTAAAAAATCCAATGGTGAGTATGCCTTTGTTCATGATCGTGGGCATATCATTTATGCAGATGATAAACCGGACAGGATGATTGGCGCTACAAGAGATATCACTAAACAGGTGTTGCTGGAAAAGAAACTGGAAGCAGAAAGAGCAACCAGGCAAAAAGAGATCATTCATTCTGTATTGGAAGCACAGGAGAATGAAAGGATTGAGATTGGAAAAGAACTGCATGATAACGTAAACCAGGTATTGGCCGCCACCAAAATGTTCATTGAAATGGCGAAAAAAAATCCGGAGAAAAGGGTTTTGTACCTGGATAAATCCAGCGACATGATTTCGACTCTTATTGAAGGAATAAGGGCCATTACAAAAAGATTTATACTTCCGAGTATTGAATTCATCGGTCTCTTTGATAATATACAATATTTAGTGGACGACCTTTTGTTAGTTCATCCATTAATCATTGATTTTAAAAAGACCAATATCAAAGATTCTGAGCTGAATGAAAAACTGCAAACGAATATTTACAGGATAGTACAGGAACAGATAAATAATATACTCAAGCATTCCAAAGCTACACATGCCCACATCGTTTTGTCAAAGAAATTAAAAGTACTGACCTTAATTATTTCAGACAATGGCGTCGGTTGCAATTGCAATCCTTTAAAAACACCGAACGGCGTTGGTATCATAAATATCAAGAACAGGGTTGAACTCTGTAATGGAAACATTGAGATCGTATCAAATCCCGGCAAAGGGTATTCCCTGAAAGTTAGAATTCCGCTGAACAATACTAAAAAGTTGAACCAGGTCAATTTGTAAAATTGGATCGGATAGCAATCAAGTTCCTTGTCAAATCCAACTATTCATAGAAAAACTTACTGTTTTCTAGTAACGCTTCTCAATGGGACGTTGCGTATCAGCTTCTAACTTACTTCCCACTCAATTCATCCCAAGCTGCACCCAATGGTCTTTGTATGCCATCCGATTTCCAATCTTCGCCGCCGGGTATAATAGTTGTTTTCAAAACTTCTTCTTTTGTTTTACCGGCTTTTATTTCTCCTTCTACAAATTTTAAAACGATGCCGATATAATCTCTGAATGCTTTTACATCATCAGCCGTTCCTTTTACTTCGTAGCCGGTGCCTGCATGACCAAATACATATTTAGTTTTGCTGTCAAACTGATTCAATCCATTATCCAGCACTTCTATCCAGCTTTTCATGTTGGCACCGGCAGTGCGGTCAACAAAAGGATGACGGCGGTTAAAAACCAGGTCGCCGCAGTGCACAATATTGGCATGTTCAAAATGCACAAAGCTGTCGCCATTGGTATGTGCAGCGCCAAAATAATGAAGACGGATTCTTTCTTCATCAATATTACGTCCCCACATATAATTATAAGTTAAGTCAGGATATAGTTGTTTGTCTTCCGACTTATTTTGTTTTGCAGAGGCCATTTGATTGGCCAATGAATTTTCATGGGCCACAACATTCTCCACCATTCCTTTAAATGAAATATTTCCTGAAGAATGGTCGCCATGATGATGAGTGTTGATGAGCAGTTTAAAAGGTTTTTCTGATTTCTTTTTCAACGCATCAATCAGGTGTTTGCCCTGGTCGGGAAATTGCGAATCCACTACTGCTATTCCTGTTTTTGAAAGAAGAAAAGCAATAGTGCCGCCTCTTTCTTCAAAGATGCCGAGGTTATCTGTAAGCATGGTAATCTTCCAGGGATCTTCAAAAAAAGAAGAGAGTATATTCTTTTGTGCAAAAGTTAATGTGCCAACAGTAAAGGCGGAGCTTTGTATAAAATTGCGTCGGTTCATGGTTATTAATTTATTGTAATTTACGAATAGCATTTTTTAAATTGTTATGCTTTCTGAATATTATTTTGTGCCACACCAGGCACAGTAGAAACATAGTATTTGCACATAGGTTTTTTATTTTAAGTGTTATTTCCTTATGTAGCCATCTTTCTATGTGGTGTATATTCAAATGGTTTCGCTAATGAACAACAGAAAAATTATACTGTTAACTTGTACCGGACTTCTTTAGATTTGTTCTTTAAATAATAGTAAATGAGTTTTAAAGATTCAGGGTTTTATCGGTTGATCAGGTATTTTCTGCTAAAGATCAGGTTGCCAAAAGATCCAGAGAATATTGCTATTACCACTGAAACCATACGAAAGGGAGCTGTACTTACCGGTGTAAACCTTTGGGTGCTGGTGGGTGCCGTATTTATTGCATCGCTTGGATTAAATACCAATTCGACAGCGGTTGTTATTGGTGCGATGTTAATTTCTCCGCTAATGGGGCCTATTATGGGATTCGGGCTTGGCCTAGGAACGAATGATTTTTCATTGGTCAATAAGTCATTCCGGAATTTTTTTATAATGTTTGTGTTGAGTGTTACGACATCAACTCTTTTTTTTCTTGTCAGTCCGGTGAAAGAAGCGGGGTCAGAATTACTCGGCCGTACTTCTCCTACTGTGTATGATGTTCTGATCGCCTTCTTTGGCGGTATGGCCGGAATTATTGCTGGTGCCAGTAAACTAAGAAGTGGAAATGTGATACCGGGAGTTGCTATCGCAACAGCGTTGATGCCGCCATTGTGTACAATGGGTTATGGTATCAGTCACCTGAACTGGCAATATGCTGCTGGTGCATTTTATTTGTTCATGATCAATTCCGTATTCATAGCACTGGCTACTTATTTTATTGTAAGCCTGCTGAATTATCCGGATGTGGAAGAAAGTGATCCAAAAAGAAAGAAAAAGCTGAGAATTATAATTCCTTTTATTATTGCGTTGATGATAGCACCGAGTGTATATCTGACTTATCATATCGTAAAAAAATATTTTTACGAGCAGAATGCTGAAAGATTTATGAATAAGGAGATAGTGGATGGTAAACATATTATTGTTACCTCTAAAATGGATTATAAACTTGGTAAGTCGCAACTTAAAGTGGTAGTGGTAGGAGAGCCCTATGATAGTCTGGCCGAAGTGGCTTTGAAAGAAAAAATGCTGAAATACGGCTTAGTAAATACCAAACTTACATTATACCAGGGCAATGATGGTAGGGTAGCGGCAAGGGAGATGTTTGGCGCATTGGATCAGGATATGCAATCAACCAGATCCTCTATTAAAGATATTTATCTGACGATGGATAGCATTCGCCTGAAAGTAAACAAAGTGGCAGTGCTGGATAGTTTGCAGGCAACTATTGCGAGAGAGATCAAAAAATCTGATTCTACATTAAAGAGGTTTACGTTGCGGCGGGTATTTAGTTATAATCCATCCAAAAATGCAAATGATACGATCTGGTATGCATTAGCTTCTTACCAGCAGCCATTAACTTTTGCAAGAAAGTATAGTTTAGAAGAGTGGCTAAAGAAAAGGCTAAAATCTCCGAATGTAAAATTTGATGAGGAATAATTGAGCCCCGTAAACCTACCTGTCGGCAAACAGGAACACAAAGATTTTTTCTTCTTGAAATAGATTTTCTGGGATAGATAGTTTTATTTAAAAAAATAATTATCAAAGGCTCAACATTTCCCCAAAAATGTTTTTATAAGTCCTTCAAAAACTATAAACCAATATAACTTTCTTTGTGTTTAGAAGGAGATTCTTCCAAAAAAAATGCAGGAGCAACTAATACTCAAACTTCCGCAATGTGGGTGCTTTGAACCATGCAATTATTACCACAATCAACGTCATACCTCCTCCAAAAATTACGGAAGGAATGACTCCCATTAATTTGGCGGCCACACCACTTTCAAATTGTCCGAGCTCATTGCTGGAGTTGATAAACATAGAACCAACACTACTCACTCTGCCCCGCATATGATCTGGTGTTT
>JBBSJN010000012.1:0-29393 GCA_038257235.1 Chitinophagales bacterium | reverse complement strand
GATGAATTCTTTTTCACTATTTGTTTGCTTCTATTGGTACAGGGTTATCTATATTATATCTTGGTGATCCCGGCCCACTGTTCTTATTTACATTTAATAAAGCAGGGATGTATGCTAAAAGAATAATAATGATCATTGTCACAATCCACGGTTTGAATTTATCAAACAGCGGAACTCTTTTCTCATCATGATAAGCTTCACTCACAGGTATTTCAAGCATACCTTCTTCTTTCTTTTTACTTAGGATAGTTCCGAAGAATATGATTATGTACATCATACCAGCAATAAACATAATTATCCCACCCAGCATTGCAAGCAATGTAGTAGGAACCCAATCACTTCTGAATAATTCACTATCAGGATTCAGATAAGTGGTTCCAAGATTTGTTCTTCTTGGCTCACCTCTTAAGCCACCCCAGCTCATACCAAATGAAAAGATCAGCATACCGATTACCCATAAGTAAGGGATGATTGTATTCAGCTTTGGCCAGAATATTTTCTTACCGCTCATTTTTGAATAGATATACAAACTCATTCCTACTATACCAAGAAATACAGGACCTGCAACTGTCATATGAAAGTGACCGGGCATCCATGCCGTATTATGAATTACACTATTTAAAGAATAGGAAGCATTTACAATTCCGGTTACACCACCGAATATGAATAGAATCAATCCTCCAATGAAATAAGAAAATAAAAATTTGTCTTCATTGAACCAGGGTAGTTTTACCATCCAACCGAATAGTCCTTTTGCCCCATTCTTTCTTCCGGCATACTCTAAAGATGCCGCAATGGTGAAGGCTGTTATAAAACTTGGAATAGTAACTCCATAGGTTAATAATCCATGAAAGAATTTTACGCCTTGTGTAATTGTCGGATCACTGTACTGGTGATGTACACCTACAGGAATAGAAAATAAAAGGAATAAGAATAATGCGATTCTTCCTGCCAAATCTGAATACAGTTTTCCTCCGGCAACTTTTGGAAGCACGGTGTAAAACATGACGTAAGCAGGAAGTAACCAGAAGTATACTAACGCATGGCCGAAGAACCAGAACAGTGTTCTTGCAAGGTTTACATTCACCGTTTTTGTCCATCCCATCGACCATGGAATAAGTAATACTAAAACTTCATATGCCACTGCCAATGTACAGGTGAACCAAATGATGAAATTGATCAGCGTTCCTAAAACAGCCAGTGGTGTTTTAATTGTCTGATTTTCTTTTTTCCATTTCATATACATCCTTGCCCAATCAAAGAATGGAAACCAGGAGCCGACAATCAATAATGCTGTACCGAGGTAAAAAAGCGGATGAGCTTTTAACGGAGGATAGAATGTATAAAGTACAGATGCTTTACCCGCTATCATTGCCCAAGAGGCCATAACTGTTCCAATGAGCATAAACCAGAAGCTTAGCCACATCAGTTTTTTATTGGGCTCTTTTTTTAGATAGTAGGTCATCGTAACATGGCCAAAAGCAACAGCAAAAAATGTTGTTAGCACAATTGCATTGATCACTCCATGCAATGTGAGACCCTGGTAATAATCTAATTTAGCAAACGAAGTTTGTTGAATTGCACCTGACCGGTAGATGGTTTGCATTAAACCATGATAAATACCTAGTAATAACAGCGCAATGGGTATAGCTAGTTCTAAAAAAATAACTCTTTTAAATGATTTCGATACTTGCATGATTCGTTGGTTTTCTAATTATTTAGCATCCGGATAATTAACAATTACCTGTGCCCGCATATTCTGATGACCTACGCCACAATATTCATGACAGACAATATCATAAACACCCGGTTTGTCAAACGTTACAGTTGTTTTATTGATAGCTCCGAATACAGCCATCATATTGACATTCTTGTCTGAAATATTAAAACCGTGTACTACATCCTTAGAGGTGAGATAAAAGTCTACTTCACTGCCAACAGGAATATAGATCTCCGAAGGTTGAAACTGCCACATAGAAGCAACTGAAAAAACCTGGTATGTTTTTTCATCAATCTTATTGATTTTTGGTTCTGTGTAGGCTTTGTCATAAGGCAAACACTCTGGCACATCAGATTTGTATTTATTCTTGGCATATAGCAGGGAGAATACAAATAAGCCCATAAGTGCCAGGGAAGACATAATTACCCTTTTTTCAATTTTATCCATTACCATAGTTGGGATTTTTTAAGTTCTTTCAATCATCAAAAAATAAATACCATAAAAAAAGACAAGGGTTAGGATAACCAGCGCAATAAAAAAGGCAATGGCTCCTTTTGGAATAAATTTTTTTTCTTCAGGTGATTCCATGTTGGTTGTGTTTAAGAAGTTTCGGAGCAAATGTATTAGCAGCTTACTTGCCTGAATATGACTTGTAAAAGGTGATAAACATGATTTTAATCATATAAAAATTCACTGAAAGCGAATAATCAATTAAGCCGCTTTGAGAAGCGGCTTAATTGATTATTTGGGAGTTTAATTCATTGAAATCTTATTGGTTTTTCCAAACATTTTTAAAGCTTTTGGAAAGAGGATATTATTCTCCAGATGTACATGATGATGCAGATCCAATTCAAAAGCATGAAGTGAAGCAAAGCTTAACTGATAAGTAGTACATGCATCGGCTGGTGGTGTATAATTATTAGTAAGATTTCTGATTTCAGCCAGTATAGATCCGGCATGGTCATGCTCTTGTTCCATCATATTGATCGGTGAAAGGAGGTAGCTGCTATTGATTATAATTTCTTTTCCTTCATCAAGTTGTTTTTCTATATCCTTTATTCTTGGAAATAAAACCATCTCTTCTTTTTGCATATGATGCTCCATTTCTTCTTTTACTTCTGTAAAAAGCTGAAATACCTTATTCATTTCCGGATGACGGTCTCCATGCTTGCTGGCCACTTTTTGTAAGTAGCCCAATAATGCCGGCATTTCCTTTTTTACATAGTTATGATGCGTTGATACGATATGCTCGGCTAATTGGGTCAGTGAAAGTTCATTATAATTGGTCAGCGATTCATTTGTTTCTCCAATCTTCTCTAATTCTTCAATTACTTCTTCCATTTTAATGTCACTTTCGGTACAGGCTTGTTCTAAGGTTCTTTTCCCTTTGCAACAGAAATCAAGATGATGATTTTCGAAAACGGATGCAGCTCTGTGATTACTGGTTACTATCTGTGCCAGCGTTTTTGATGATAATGTGTTCATAATGATAAATTTTATATTGAGTTAAATTGTTTACAGATCTTTTTTCTTGAATTTCTTTACTGCCAGCCACAGCGGAATAACGATCCACAAAGTCATAATGCCAGTTGTAAATAATAAACCAGTTCCGCTTCCGAAAAAATCTTTATACAATGCACCTGTATACCCCATCAAGGCACTTACATCCATCTTAAGCATGATAAAGATTCTACCCAGGTCAACCGGGTTTAAAGCAGAAATAACCAGCGTAAATTTTTCCAAAGGGTAGTCACTAAACGAGAATAGAATTAATAATACTATTCCATCATAGATCAGTGTAAAGTAAAACCAGAGTAATAAAGCAAAACCAATCCCCTTTGCTTTATCTCTTGCACTAACTGAAGCATAAAAAGCAATGGAAGTAAAAACTAATGTAAGAGCTGCACCGGTAAAGAGGATTGCCATGCCAGTATCTGAAGCTGCATATAATAGCACTGGAATACCTACGCCAATAAAGAATGCTGAAAGTAATGAGAGGCTAATTCCTGCAAATTCACTCATCAGAATCCTTTTTCTGCTAAGCGGTTGGGAAAGCATTAATTCAATAAATTCATAGGAATTATAATAATGGATTGTTGTAAAAACGAGGCTCACCAATGGTAAAACAATCAGAATGATATTCATCAGGCTTAACATCGCTTTGCTGCTGTCTTCTTCCATCTGAAACATACCGATAGAAACAACAAACAAAAACAGTGTGTATGCGATTATGATCTTGCTTCTCAGTATATCATACAGCACATATCTTGAAAGCTTCATCATAGGTTAATTATTTTTATTAAACACTTCAGATATAAAATTACCGGTCGGGTCTTCTCCTTTCATGATCCGTGCAATAGCCTTACCCAGTTTTATTTCACCAGTATCTTCTCTAAGAGTTTCAATATTTTTAAGAAATTGCATTTTGCCTTCCTGCAGATACATCACATGGGTGGTTAAATCGTCGAGGTCGCTAAGTATATGTGAAGTGATAAGAATCAATTTCCCTTTTTTCTTTTCACGAAGAATTTTTTCTTTCAGCATTTCAGACGAAAGCGGATCTAAACCTGCTGTAGGTTCATCTAAAATCAAAACAGGAGGATTGAAAAGAAAAGCAATTGCCGCACTTACTTTTTGCCGGGTTCCTCCTGATAAGGTCCGCATTGGTTTTTCAAACATACTACAGAGGTCAAACTCCTTAATAAGCTCATTATCCAGATTTTCTTCCATTTCATTTCTGATATTTTTCAGCATACTAAAAAGCTGACCTATTTTCATATTATCCGGATAGCGACCAATCTGTGGCATATAGCCAATATCTTTTCTATATGCAAAACCTCCATTGATGTATTCGTCTTTAAAAAATATTTTTCCGCTATCAGGTTTTACCATTCCGAGAATCGCTTTTATCAAAGTGGTCTTCCCGGAACCATTGGGCCCTATCAAAGAGATTACCTGCCCCTTTTCAAAAGAAACGGAAATATTATCCAATGCTTTTAATTTCTTAAACCGCTTATTAATATTTTCTATTCTGATCATAATTTAAAGGGTTTCATTTTAGGTTTTTTGTCTACCAGATTTTCAGGCGTTAACGTAGGTAGGGCTTTTTCTGCTTTATCCAGCAGCGTAACCATAAAACTTCGTAGCAGTATCAATGCATTTGGATTTTGCTCGATGATCATCGAATACATGCTGACCGGATGGTATGTTATATCTCCAATGCCATCTTTATTCAGATCATAACCTTCATATTTATCCCAATAATTATGATCAAACACACTTGATACCATTGTACCGTTGGTAGCAATATCAAATGTGTTGCTTTTGAAATTATTTTTCGTAATTACATTGTCTACACAGTTTGCCTGCACTTTCATCGCCCACCCGTTTTTATTGAATAGATTTTGCTTTACATCAATCCTGTTGCAACCTTCCATGAAAATGCCGATTGTATTGGAGATAAATTGGTTATTCAATATCCAACTGTCTGTAATATCTTTTAATAAAATGCCATAAGAGGCAGTTCCCCAATTTTCCTCGAAAATATTGTGCTCCATTCTTACATGATGTGTGTACATCACTGCAACACCGGCACCGTTTTTTCTAAATGTGTTATAGGCGTAGTAATTATTATGCGAGAACATAAAGTGTAAACCATAACGGATATTGTTTTCACTTTTATTATTTCTGATTTCTGAGTCTGTTACAAATTCAAAATAAATACCATCCCGATGACCTTGTATATGATTATTGGTAATAAAAGCATGTGATGATTTCCAGATATGGATACCGTTTCCAGCACTTTGTTCTGACACAGCTTCGCCAAGAATTTCATTTCCTTTTACTGTGCAATAAGTGCTATTGGCAAGATGTATCCCGAAATGGGCATTGGTAATCTTGTTGTTTTCGATGATAATTTTTGTAGCGTCTATTATATTGATTGCCGAATAGTCTTCAGAGCTGGAGTGTTTTGAATCAATAAAATGAAAGCCCTGTACTTTTATATCAATTCCACTTACAACCATGTTCTCAAATTTCTTTTGCCCATCAATAACAGGGAAATTTACGCCGATCAGTGTAATGGATTTGGTTATTGTGATCCTCCCTTCACGGTAAACGCCGGGGTAAATTTTTACCGTATCCCCATTTTTAGCTAAATCAATTCCCTTGGTAATACTGGTAACGGCTTTGTCTTTGCCAACAATGATCGTATTCGCTGAGGATATAATAGAATAGATCAAGAATAATATCAGTGTTGTAATTTTCATTTATTTACTCCTTTCTAAAAGAGCTGCCCAATGTAATAACTGGCCTGTTGTGTCTTTCAATTTTTCAGCATCTTCCTTTGTTGCAAGACCTGCTGCATTACTTCCCATAGGACTTCTAAGTTCCGGGCTTACTACGAACCATGCATTCTTCACATCTACAAATTCATTAGGTTTATTAAAATTTATGGTTAGTGTTTTGGAAATTTCTTTTTCTTCCAAAGTGTTGGATTTGATAAAATTGATCATGCAGCGGATATCATCAAATTTGTAGACTTTACCTTTTTTGGTGATTATCTCCCCTCCGTATTTGAGATCAGCAATACCCATTTTGCAGACATGGCAGTCATCCTGTCCCACAACAAATGGTTGTGGTTGTGAGGAGCATGAAGTAAAAAAGAAAATCAATGTTAATACCAGTAACAATGTAATAGGTTTCATTTTGTTTTATTTTTTCTATTGATAAACCATTCAGTAAGCCAAACCAAAATGCATAATGTTCCTGCACCAACGACAATCCATCCGGCTGCATCTGGGAAAGAATAGGCATCAAAATTTAATAGACGTTTATGTCCCAGAACCGGAGGCTGATATGATAATCCCGGTACCTGTATAGCAGCTTTCGGGTCAAGATTATGACCATAGTCGTAACCCCATCTGTACAGATCATACAGCACCAATAATCCTCCGATAATTGTGGCAATGATATAGGCTAATAATATTTTTTTTCTTCCCGTAATAGCCGCCGTCATACCTAACGCCATAAAAAAGAAAACCACATAACTCATATATTTAAATTCGGGAAACATGTCTGCCGAAATATGTTTCATGCCGATATAGTGATTCAATCCGTTGATGATATCTACATCACCACTAAGTTTATTGATCCATATATACATAGTGAGACCTTCCGGATATTGGGGTGCAAAAAGATCAATGCGCCAGGCAGGTAGGAGAAAAACTGCTATCAGTGCCCCACTGGCAAAAGCTACCAGTATCCTTGATGGTATACTAAGGTGTTTATTCATTTGTTGGTTATATTAACCTCCGGGCTTTTACACCCGGAGGTGATTGAAAATGAAGAAGCCCTTTCAGACTTAATTTTTCGCAGGGGGCAGTAATACTTCGTCGATTACATACACCAGGCCATTACTTGCGGGAACAACAGCTACAATATTTGCAGTACCGTTTATTTTTATTTTGCCATCTGCACCTTTGTTGATGGTAATTTTTTTATTATTAGCCTGGTCAATCATTTGACCATCCTGCATCATATCTTCTTTAAAAACACCAATCGATACATGGTATTCAAGAATATCCTGTAAATCAAGTTTTTTATCAGCTTTCATTAAACCTTCAACAGTGCCCGCAGGTAATTTGTCAAAAGCTGCATTGGTTGGGGCAAAAACAGTGAATGGTCCTGCATTCGATAATGCAGTTACATAATCCGCTTGTTTTAAAGCAGTAACCAGCGTTGTGTGGTCTTTAGATCCAACTGCAATTTTTACAATATCTTTTTGAGATTCATCGTCTTGTACCGACTCTTGCCCACCTGTAGTTGTGGTTGTGGTGTTATCAGCCGTAGAAGATTCTTTGTTTTCATTATTGCAGGCAATAAAAAAAGAGAAAACAAATATTGCTGTAAATATTTTTATTAAATTTTTCATATCAAACAAGTTTATTTTTATATGAGATGGTATAAATGAGTTCCTTCCCCCCTTTGTGGAGAAGGAACTCATTTTAATTATTTAGCAGGATCTTTTGCTGCTGCTGGAGTTGGTTTTTTGCCTGTTCCAAATGAAATTGGAACACTGCTGCCCGGTGGTGAAACCCTTATATATCCCTGCATTTCCTGATGAAGTGCAGAACAGAAGTCCGTACAATAGAACGGGAACATACCTGATTTTTCAGGAACCCATTTTAAAGTCTGGGTTTCTCCCGGCATGATCAGTAATTCCCCATTATTGGCACCTTTGATTGCAAAACCATGTGGCACATCCCAATCCTGTTCAAGGTTAGTTACATGGAAATACACTTCATCGCCTACTCTTATTCCTTCAATATTATCTGGATTAAAATGTGAACGGATGGAAGTCATTTTTATGTGTACTTTATTTCCTTCTCTTGTTACATTCGCTTGTCCTTCTCCCATTGATACATAAGGATGTTTACTATCCTCAATTTTAAAAAACTTCAAAGAATTTTTAGAAATTAATGCTGCTGGAGCTGCCTGCGCATAATGTGGTTCACCAATGGTAGGGAAGTCAAGAATTAGTTTCATTTTTTCACCGCTGATATCATACAACTGAGCACTTTGTGATAACTCCGGACCTGTTGGCAGGTATCTGTCTTTCGTAATTTTATTATAGGCAACCAAATATTTTCCAAAAGGTTTTCTGCTATCACCACCGGGCACCATTAAATGACCGATTGAATAATAAGTGGGCACTCTGTCAATAATTTCCAGGCTCTTTACATTCCATTTTACAATTTCAGAAGATACAAACATGGAAGTGTAAGCATTACCTTTTTCATCAAATTCGGTGTGTAATGGACCAAGACCCGGTTTCTGTACCTCACCATGTAAAGCTGCTTCATACTTTATTATAGGGAGGCCTTCATAATCGCCATCAAAAGCTTTATCAGCTATGGCTTTTTGTAATTTGGTAAAAGAATACACAGGCATCAATGCTGCTAATTTCCCACTACCAACAATATATTCACCTGTTGGGTCTACATCACAGCCATGGGGTGATTTAGGACAGGGAATCAGGTATACCATATCAGCTAATTCTTTTGAGTCCAGAATGGTTATTTCGGTTTCAATTGTTGAAGTAGCGCTATGATTCTCATCACTGTATTTATTATGTGCATACCGAACGGCTTGTTTTCGTCCTTTACCTGCTTTCAGGTATTCCTCTGCTTTTTTCCAGTTGACAGCCATGATGAAATCCTTATCTCTTTGCGAAGCATTAACTTCTAATAAAGTATTTGCTTGTTCTGAATTATAACAGGAGAAGAAAAACCATCCGTGGCTTTTGCCTTTTCCGGCATGGCTGAGGTCAAAGTTTACACCAGGCGTACGAATCTGAAATGCAATTTTCATTTCCCCACTTATAGAATCTACTTTTATGAAACTTACATTCCCTTTAAAGTTTTGCTTATATGAATCAATTGGCACATCACCATTGGCATCATCAGGTGGAATGCTAAAACGGGTACCCGCAACAACATACTCTGTATTTTGTGTAATAAAAGCCGAAGAGTGATTACCAGCACTATTCGGAATTTCTAAAATTTCTGCGGTACGGAATGTTTTTAAATCTATACGGGCAATTCGGGGTGTATTGTTTCCATTGATAAATACCCAGCGTCCGTCTACTTCTCCATTTGTTTGCGACATTTCAGGGTGGTGAGCATCATCCCAGGGTACAAAACCATGTGATGTGTTTAGCATTGGTTTTGTTTCTTCACTAAAGCCCCATCCTTTTTCAGGATCGACAGAAAAAACAGGAATTACTCTTAATAATCTGCCGGATGGCAATCCATAGACAGACATTTGCCCGCTGAAACCGCCGGAAACGAAATTGTAAAACTCATCGTATTTACCGGGTGCTACATAAGCTTTAGATGCATCTCCTGTAGCAGCAGATTGTGTGCCTTTCGGTTTACAGCTTTCGAGGAAGAAGAATGTAAAAGCTGCAATAAGGAGGTATTGCAAATTTTTTGGTTGAAAGATTTTCATATATTCTTTTTATATTGTTGTTTGAAATTATTTTTCGCCATCATTACTGCGCATAAACTCGACTACACTTCTTGCTTCATCTGTTGATACATTCTGATTCGGCATTCTAACCAGACACTGCTCCAACAATTTTTGAGCTTCAGGGTCAGTTTCCAGCATCATGTCCACATTGGTGATCATATTCATGATCCAAAGCGGCTTCCGAACTTTTGTAACATCTTTCCATCCCGGACCTACCAGTTTTTCTTCTGTTAGTTTGTGACATGACTGGCATTTTAATTCATAAATATTTTTACCGGTTGTTATCATTGCCTGGTCAAGTGGAGTGCCTAAAGTGATATCACTTTCTTTTAATTCTGTACCATGTGTTTCAGGCTGATCTTTGGTCAATTCCTGTACATCCATTGGTTTAGTATCTTCCTTAACACCTTCTTTACAGGAAATAAGAAAAAGACCAATGGAGAAAAAAAGTACCGTGAGAAGTTTTGCGATTTTCATGTTGATTTTTTTAATTGATTGATAAAAAGACCTCAGTATCTTTTATGGTTCAAAAGTATTTGTGGGGCCTTTTGCAGACCATGACTATCATCAAAGAAATAAATGATATTAATCAGGTCATTTTCGGGTATAGATAGCCATGTTTGTGTATGATTTTCTCGAAAACTTTTGGATATGCCTTACGAGGAGTGCTTTATGTTGCTATGCTTAAAGAAGAAAAAGAGAGAGTTCAACTGGACGAAATAGCTGAGCAATTATCTGTGCCCCGTCATTTTTTGGGAAATGTGATGAAAAAACTAGTAAGGGAAGGGGTGCTGAATTCGATGAAAGGACCTTATGGAGGTTTTTGTATCAATGATACCACGAGGGAATTGACATTATTCAGGCTAAAAGAAATTACAGGAGAAGTGGAAGACTTTGATGCCTGTGTTATAAGATTAAGAAAATGCAGTACCGCAAATCCTTGTCCAATGCATAATCAGGTAAAGTCGTTGCGGGAGAAATGGCAGCATCTGCTATCTTCTACAACTATTGACGATTTATTAAAGAATGGTCATCCGGATTTTATAAAAAGCATTTCGGTTATTTAATTTTTTATAAACAGTACTGATTGAAGTCATGATTTACTACAATTCAACTTTATTAATTTGTCAATAAGTTTCAATAAATATGTTCTTACAACCTTTTCAAATTAGCAGAAAGTCATTAGTGGCAGATATCGTTGCCGGCGATTATCGTACGGCAGAAGTTTTTCGTAAATATGGAATAGGTTATTGCTGTGGAGGTAAATGGCCGATGGAGATAGCTTGTGAAATGCAGGGTATTAATGCCGAAATGTTACAGGCTGATCTGGAAATGGCGACCCGTGTCAATCAGGTTTCTAACTATGTAGATTTTTCAGATTGTGACACAGATTTTATAATTGAGTATATAATTAATGTCCATCACCGATATTTGAAAAAGTCATTAAGCACTACTCAGGAAATGCTGGCTGATTTTGCAAAAGAGCATGGTAAAAAATTTACATACCTGAATGAACTGGAAAATCAATTTGATACATTAGCACATACGTTAATGGACGCTGTGCGGCAAGAAGAAGAAGTACTATTCCCTTATATCCGGCATCTGGCTCATGCACATAAGCATAAAGAACCTTATGCTGCCTTGCTGATTAAAACGTTGCGTAAACCTGTAGAGGATGCTATGTTCAGCAGTCATGAATCTGTTTTAGAAATTATTAAGACAATCAGGAAACTTACTGAAAGTTACACACCTCCGGAAAATGTTTGTATCAGCCATCGGGTAGTATTAGCCAGGTTAAAAGAATTGGATAATGACCTGATGCATCATTTGCACCTGGAGCAATCTGTTCTTTTTCCCAGAGCAATGGCTATCGAAAAGGAATTGCTGGGGATATAATTTTTCTATTCTATTCATGCAGACACATTACCGGAACATGTGATTGAAAGATCAATTGTTTTGTGCTGCTTTGTTTAAAAAGTCCTTCCAGTAGTTTGTGTTTTTTGGGAATGGCAATAAGAAGATCCATATTATTTGTCTCTGCAAATTCATTTATACCATCTTCGATGTCAGAATGATTGATATAGTGATATTGCGGATGAATGTCATCAAAAAGATAATGCAGTTTGAATGTTTCCTTTGCAGTTTCAGCATTGAAATTTTTATTGTTATGGTCTGCGTTCAGAATATGAAGTTCTGCACCAAAATCTTTTACAAATTGTTTTATAATGCTAACCGGTGTAGTATCTTCTACTTCCCTGAAGTCGCAGGCAAAACCTATTTTTTTAATGCCATTACCATATTCTTTTCCTGGTGGCACACAAATTACAGGCCATGAAAGATGACGAATAGCAGTTAAAGTAGTACTTCCAAACAGTAAATTTTCGATGCCGCTTTTACCTTTGGCTCCCATTACCACTGCAAAGGGCTTTGTTGTATTGCAAATTTCTTCCAGCTCATCAATAGTATTACCCATTCTGCTTTCGGTGTGGATTTTTATTTTTCCGGAAGTGATATGTTCCAGGCTTGCTTTTAAATCTTCTAATTCCGACTCACTGGCTTTTTTCATTTCTTCAGTTGAAATCATTGCTACTGGAACTTCTGTGTAGGAAACCGGAATTGTATAAACATTCACCAAAAGTATTTCAGCATTTATGGCAATAGCCATATCGGCAGCATAATTAGTGGCATTTAATGCTATAGGTGAAAAATCAGTTGGGACAATTATTGTTTTCATTTTGATTTATTTTGAATTAAATATATAAGAATTTCTTACATCAAGGATGTGATATAAATCACTTTAAATTATGACAATAATTTAATTTTTCAAAAAGCTTTTCTAATATGGGCAAATCATGTGCTTGAATGATTAACCTCAGCTTTCCTTCAAACATCTGCTATTAAATTTATGGGATAAATTAATTTTTTATGAAACCGAATATGTCTTCTGCAGATCGTATTGTCCGCCTGTTAATTGTTGTAATTATTGCTATTCTTTATTTTACAGGTACAATAACAGGGGTATTGGGGTATATATTGCTTGCCTTGGGAACTGTTTTCCTGCTTACAAGTATACTTGGTTCGTGTCCATTATATACATTGTTTGGAATTACTACTTGCAAAATAAAAAAACAGTAATAGCTTTAATAAGATTCGTTTCTACTTATTTATTGAAGATTGAAATTTCTTTTTACTTTCCGCACAATAATTTGCTTTCTTTGTAGACTAATATCTGCAATAATATGCTAGATCAGGAACATATGACCTCTTTGTTTGAAAATTCAACCGAGGGAATTATTTTAACAAATGGAACGGGAATTATTGTAGTAGCTAACCCGGCTGCTGAGAATATGTTTGGATATAAGAAGAATGAATTGGTTGGCCAGGCAATTGAAATTCTCATTCCTGATAACTATAAACCCACTCATCATCAACACAGGGAGGGATTTTATAAAAAGCCTTCCAATAGAACAATGGGCCATGGCCGGGACCTTTTCGGCAAAAGAAGAGATGGAAAAGAATTACCTGTAGAAGTAAGCCTGAGCCATTATAAAAGAGATGGTGAAACTTTTGTTATTGCATTTATTGTTGATATTACGGGAAGAAAATTAATTGAAGGCAGAATGCTTCAGCAAAAAGCAGAGCTTGAAAAAATAACAGAAAAGATAAGACAGCTAAATGCAGAGCTGGAAATAAAAGTGGAAGAACGAACATTGATATTAAAAGAGGCACTGCAAAAATTGGAACAATCGCAAGAAGAACTTAGTGAAGCATTGGATAAAGAACGGGAATTGAATGAAATTAAAAGCCGCTTTGTTTCAATGGCTTCGCATGAATTCCGAACACCGCTTACAACTGTTTTGTCATCTGCTTCATTATTATCAAAATACACAAGCGGAGATGATCAGGAAAAAAGGGACAGGCATATTCATCGGATCAAAAACTCAGTCAACAACCTGAATGATATTCTCGAAGACTTTTTGTCCTTGGGGAAATTAAATGAAGGAAAACTTGATACTGTTTCAGAAGCAGTAAATTTGGAGGAATTAATTGTGGATACGATTGAGGAAATGAAAGCTATGGCTAAGAAAAATCAGTGTTTTGAACTGGATTTTTTTGCCGATTGCAATGGCTTTACGGATAAGAAATTATTCAGGAATATTATAATTAACCTGGTGAGCAACGCTGTTAAGTTTTCTGAGGAAGGAGCAAAAATTATCATCCGGGGTACTATAAAAGATGGAATGGCATGTATTTCCGTAATTGATGAGGGTATTGGCATTTCTGATAATGATAAGGAACACCTTTTTTCCAGCTTTTTCCGTGCTGCAAATGCTACCAATATTCAAGGTACAGGTTTAGGGCTGCACATTGTTAAAAGATATGTTGACTTGCTTGGAGGAAAAGTAAATGTAGAGAGTGAGTTAAATAAAGGAACCACAGTTAATTTTTCAATACCTGTTAAGCAATTTAAATTATGAAATGTGACATACAAATTATCCCCTTCCGAACGTCAGCCTGAAAGATTCATTCTGGCGGGGATCGTCCGGGCGGAGGGCAATTTATACCAGCAGGCAGGTAACATATGGCAAAAAAATAGTTATAAAAATTTACACATGAAATCAATTTTAGTCATTGATGATAACCCGGATATAAGGGAGAATACAGCTGAAATATTAGAACTGGCAGGCTATAAAACGGTTACTGCCGAAAACGGTAAAAAAGGAGTGGAAGCAGCTCTTAAAGAAAGGCCAGATTTAATCGTTTGCGATATTATGATGCCGGAACTGGATGGCTACGGAGTGCTGCATTTATTGAGAAAGAATGAGGATACAAGTCAAATTCCATTTGTTTTCCTGACGGCAAAGACGGAGAGAAGTGATTTTAGAAAAGGGATGGAAATGGGTGCTGATGATTATATCACCAAACCTTTTGAAGATATTGAATTGCTGAATGCAATCGAGATAAGGCTGAAGAAAGCGGCAGTGCTCGACAACAAATATGCACCTTCGCAGGAGGGTATTAATGAATTCATAAAGGATGTAAAAAATTCAGGTCTGATAAGTCAGTTAGCTGATCAATATGATGTTGAAAATTATTCTAAAAAGCAAACGCTTTATCAGGAAACCAAAAGACCTCGTTTTCTATATTACCTTGTAAAAGGAAAAGTGAAAGGGTTCAAAACACATGAAGACGGAAAAGAATATATAACTGATTTATTCAGTGATGGGGATTTCATAGGATATCCCGCATTAATAGAAGATAAGAATTATGATGATTCGGCAATGGTGATGGAAGAAGCGGAAATAATGCAGATCCCTAAAGAGGATTTTTTACAGATGATCTATGGTAATATGGATGTGGCCGCGAAGTTTATCAGAATTATTACACAGAATGTAAAAGAAAAGGAAGAAAGATTACTGAGCCTGGCTTATAGCTCCCTCAGAAAAAGAGTAGCAAAGGCTTTGGTTGATATACAGTCTAAATTCAATGCTGAAAATCCAAATAAACCATTAGAAATTTCCAGAGAAGATTTTGCACATTATGTAGGTACAGCTACAGAATCCCTTATCAGAACCTTGAGTGATTTTAAATCTGAAAAATTGATAGCTATAAAAGAAGGAAAAATTTCAATCATCAATTTGAATAAACTGAATAATCTTTTGTATTAAAAATTGTTCTTACTGTTCATCTTCATTACTAATGATCTGCGTCCCTGTTTAAATCAAAATCATCTGGATTTGATTTTTTTATTTTGTTGGTAGAGATTTCACGGCCATGATTATTTTGTTGCAGTAAAGACCAACTGTCCGTCATTGTTGTTTCCAGCCAGAGGTTTCCGGATTTTCTAAAAACCTGTACTGCCAGTTTGAATTTATCCCTGAATATATTTTCAAGGTCACTGACTTTCATTTCTTCTTCTATTGTAATAAGGTCTTCTTTTATGCCGGTTTGGCCATCACCTAGTTTTCGGGTTCTGGGTATTATCTGTCTGGAAGAAAAATTATTTCGGGCAAAGGATTTATTATTAAAGAATTCCAGTTTAAGAAAAGGAAAGGTATCGTTGAATTCCTTTTGTATTTCACCGATATGTCTTTCAGGTGTAATCTTCAACTGCATAATCATTTTATTAATAGACATAAATGCTGGCTTTTTTCATGTTTTCGTTGTATTCACTTCTTGGAATATGAATAAGTAATTCGCCATGCACATATTCCGCATGTGCCAGCATTGAATCGGCATCTTCAGGCAATTGAAATGCTCTGGTCCATTCAGAGTAGTTATATTCACATCTGTCTATTTTATATTTACTAATTATTTTTTCTTTCAGCGCAGATATGTTGATAACAGCGTTTTCAATTTCAATCTGAAAGTCTTCTCTGTTTAAAGCTGGTGCGGCAATTGTGATAATGTAGTCGGTCTCCGTTTCACCAACATTTGCTGGAGGAATAGTAAGTGAATGATTTCCTACAATACCAGCTGATTCGTTAAAACCTTCAGGAATAGTTTTTTGAAAGGGAATTATTTTTGTACAGGCAATTCTTGGATACATAATGCTATTATTTAGTCCCGAAAGTAAAATTGTAGTCCGAGCTATTAAATGATATGTCGCAGTAGTTTAAATGATTTATATCAGGATTTAGAAATTTTGAATAATTGATTTGTAATCAATTATCGTGAAAATCATCCAAGTCTCTTCTATCCTTTTTAGTGGGTCGACCAATTTTACTGGGTCGCTTACCTGTATGGAAACTGGCTGCCTGAAATTGTAAACGTTGTATTTCTTCTTCAGGTGTAATATCAATATAGTTTTTCATGGCTTCAGCTGCTGCAACTCTTTTTTGGATCAGCCCGGTTACTTTTATCCGCCATCGCTTTGTTTCAGTTTTTACTTCAAACTCATCACCAATATTTACGTTCCGAGATGCCTTTGCTTGTGAACCGTCAAATTTTACTTTGCCTGAATCGCAGGCAGCAGCAGCTATCGTTCTGGTTTTAAATAAACGAATAGACCAGAGATATTTATCGAGACGAAGTTTTTCCTGTCCTTTCGGCAGGCGGGCTTTGACTGTCATTAGTTCAAAAATAAAAAATCCCGATTGAATAACCGGGATTAAGAAATTTGTTAAGCGTAATTTTTTATGCTTCTGAAAAATATTTATGAAAATAGGGAATGGTTTCAATGCCTTTATAATAATTTGCTATATTATATTTTTCATTCGGGCTGTGCAAATTGTCATTATCCAAGCCAAAACCCATGAAAACGATTTTAACTCCCAATTCTTTCTCAAGAATAGTGCAGATAGGAATACTTCCTCCGCCTCTCACCGGAATTGGTTCCTTACCAAATGTTTCTTTTACTGCTTTTGATGCTGCCCGGTAACCTTTGCTGTCAATCGGTGTTAAATATGGTTCGCCACCATGATGCAATTCTGCTGTTACTTCAACACTTGCCGGGGCTATGGATTTAAAATACTTTAAAAGGATTGCTGTAATTTTTTCGGAAGATTGATTGGGCACCAATCTGGCAGAAATTTTTGCATAAGCTTTTGAGGGTAATACTGTTTTTGCACCTTCACCAGTATAACCACCCCATATTCCATTTATTTCCAACGTAGGCCGTATACCCGTTCTTTCATAGGTAGTAAATCCCTTTTCGCCCCAGAGTTCTTTCACTCCAAGTTCATCTTTATATTCTTTTTCATCAAATGGAGCTTTATTCAGTAATGTTCTTTCATCTGTACTTGCTTCTAATACATCATCATAAAAACCTGGAATGGTTATATGATTATTTTCATCATGACAACTGGCAATCATCTTTGCCAAAATAGTAATTGGGTTAGCTACCGCCCCTCCATAAGTGCCACTATGTAAATCACGGTTAGGTCCGGTAACCTGTACCTGGATATAACTAAGCCCTCTCATACCAATATCTAATGAAGGAGTTTCCATACTTAATAAGGAACTGTCACTAATTAGAATAACATCACATTTTAGCATTTCCTTGTTTTCAGCAACAAACTTTCCGAGATTGGGTGAACCAACTTCTTCCTCGCCTTCAATCAGAAATTTTACGTTTGTCATCAATGTGTTCGTTTGCGACATTATTTCCATCGCCTTCACATGCATATAAAATTGGCCCTTATCATCAGCCGAACCTCTGGCAAATACTTTTCCGTCTTTGATAACCGGGTCAAAAGGACCGCTGTGCCAGAGTTCTAAGGGCTCAGCTGGTTGTACATCATAATGCCCATAAATTAGAACAGTCGGTTTAGATTGGTCAATGATCTTTTCACCATACACAACAGGGTGGCCGGCTGTTGGTATTACTTCTGCTGTTGAACAGCCTGCAGCCAATAAACTTTTCTTTACTGCTTCTGCACATTTCAGCATATCGGATTTATGTTCACTTTTAGCACTAACTGATGGAATTCGTAGGAGGTCAAGCATTTCTTCTAAAAACCTGACTTTATTTTTTTCCTGATAATCTTTCCAAATTTGAGACATGATTTTCGTTTTGATGGGTGCGAAGATAAGAACTACAGAATTATTCTTCTTTGTCTTTACTGTTGCTTGTATTAACAGCTTTTGTTACCAATTTATTTCCATATCGTTCTTTAATATCATCCACCGCTTTATACAGATTTAATTTCTCTGCATTATTTTCAAATAAACTCATCTGCATGGTAAATGGAATAAACTGACTGAAACGAACACCCAACAAACGAACTGCTCTTCCTTTCTGCCATGATTTATTAAACAGGTCTTTTACTTTGGCAATCAATACATCATCTAATGCTGTATAATCAACTGTTTCCTGCCTTGATGTGGTTTCAAAATTGGAGTAACGAATTTTAACGGTGATACATCCTGTCAGCTTTTCAACTTCTCTTAAGCCTTGCGCTGTCTTTTCAGTAAGGCGTACTAATTCTTTATGTAGAAAATTAATGTCTGTATAATCGATATCGAAAGTATTTTCATGGCTCATGCTTTTTTGTTCCCAATCAGTTGCAATTGTTGTACTGCCAACACCATGTGCCTTATGCCAAAGTGATTCGCTCCATTTTCCAACATAGCGTTCAAGCAATTCAATGGGTGTTTTGGCAATGTCTTCAATAGTATAGATACCGAAACTTTTTAAGGTTTGTTCTGTTTGTTTGCCAACACCATTTATTTTTTCGATACCTAACGGCCAGAGAAAATCTTTTTCTTTTCCATGTGGTATTTCTAAAAAACCATTTGGCTTTGCTTCATTCGTCGCCATCTTGCTGATAAATCTTGCAGAAGATAAACCGCAGGAAATAGGAAGACCTGTTTCTTTTCGAATAGTTTCTCTCAGTTCTTTAGCATATTGGCTTACACCAAAAAATTTATCCATACCGCTCAGGTCAATATAAAATTCATCAATAGATGCTTTTTCGAATAACGGAACTTTAGAAGCGATAATCTCCGATACCCATCTTGAATATTTACTGTATTGATCCCTGCTGGAATTGGTAACAATCGCCTGGGGGCACAATTGCATGGCTTTTTTCATTGGCATGGCAGAATGAATGCCGAATTTTCTGGCTTCATAACTACAAGCGGCCACCACACCTCTTTCATAACCGCCTACTAAAACCGGCTTTCCCTTTAGCAAAGGATTGTTGATGATCTCTACTGAAACAAAAAAGGAATCGAGATCGAAATGGGCTATATGTCGTAATTTGTTTTCTGACACTGAATAACAAAGTTACCTTTTACAATATGAATCTTGATTGGTTAAAAACAGGTATTGGCCCTTTAAAAGATCTGCTAAGCTTTCTTAATAAGGAGGTGAAGACAAATGATATTCTCAAAACAGATCATCCGGGAATTGAGAAACAACCTGAATATTTTTCATAATGCATTTTTAAATGAAGTTTCTGCAGATGTAATGATCGATATGCTTTCTAATGAGGCTATTCAAAAAGCAATTGGAGAAAACTTTAAATTTAAAAAACTAAAACCTGGAAGTATTGAGCCTTATCATGTTTATAACAACCGGAATAAAAAATATATCGGTTGGGCTGCAGAAAAATTAACGGATAAAATTGACGAGAAGATTGAAGAGCTAAAGAATATTAAAAAGATGAATAAAGATTCAGTTGCAGAAGTGAGAAACAATATTTCTTTGCTGTTGAGCAATCTTTATTATCGGATGAAATTACTGGCGGATTTTATTAAAGGAACTAAATAAGATCGCTGATTAAATGTTTGGATGAAAAATATTCTTTATTGAAGATATATATCTAAAAGCCCATCTGGCAATTCTACAAATACCTCTTTCTTTTTATGATCAACTTTCTTTAGCGTTTCTTCATGCAGTGGTATCAATACTTCTTTTCCTTTTATTTCAAGCCGACAAAGTAGTTGGTGAGGTTGTTCAATCAGTTCCAGTATTTCGCCAAGTGCTTCATTATTATGGATGATGGTGTAACCAAGTAAACTTGCCGGTGCATTTTTAGCTGCAAATTTTTTAAAATCAACTTCTGGCAGCCAAACCTTTTTTGCAGAAAGTTTTAATGCAGCTTCTCTTGCGTCAACATTTTCCAATTTCAAATAGATCTCATCATCAGCTTTGATCTTAGTGCTCTCAATAAAATAAGGAAGAAAGGATCCTTTTTTTTCTTCAATAAAAATAGCGGTTAAACCTTTTAAAGAAGTTTTCTTTCCTAATTCATGTTTCAATAGCAACTCGCCTTTTAATCCATGCACTGCTACTAACTTTCCTATGTTAAAATATTCTGCCATGCGTAAAAATAAATTATCAAAAGCCACTAATCACACGAATGTCACGAATAATAGAATTAATTAGTGTGATTGGTGTAATTCGTGGCAAAAAAATCCCGTCTCGTTTATAACGAAACGGGATTACGAACTTTCAGGATGTGGACTTGTACCGAGTCTATCGGTATTGTTTATCCTTCACTACCTGCATCATCAGCAGCTTCATGTCTTGGTTCAGGTCTGCGACCTGGCATGGGACGTCTAGCTCTTTTGTTGCGGTAAGAATCTTCCTGGCGTCTTTTGATCTGTTGTTCATGTTCGAGACTCCAAGCGGTAAATTTTTCCATTGCAGCTGCATCATCAAAAAGGCCTAAGCTCACACCACGGAGCAAATGCTTAAGATACAATACACCTTTAAAGCTAAGAATGCGGCGAACGGTGTCAGTTGGTGTAGCACCTTTGTTCAGCCACTCCAATGCTTTCTGACGGTCAAGCTGAATAGTAGCAGGAACAGTCAGTGGATTGTAAGTACCTAATTTTTGAATGAATTTGCCATCACGGGGTGCCCGGGAGTCGGCGATTACGATGAAATAAAAGGGTCTTTTTTTTGACCCATGTCTTTGAAGACGGATTTTTGCTGACATAAATAGAAATTTAACAGCGTTAACAATAATTGTTTAGTCCGGTTGAAACCGGACGGCAAATATAATGTTGAAATGGGAGAATTCAAAACCTCATCCCGACCTTTTCCTAAAGAGAAGGTCATCTACTCAAAACACTGACTTATTTGAAATCTATAAAAAATTCGAAAAATGGTCTCGATTAATGAATAGCCTGTACAAATAAAAGATTGATTGCAAAGCAAGGGCTGTGTTTGGCAAGTCTCCCTTTTAGGGGAGACCTGTCTGCCGTCAGGCAGGTTTAGAGGGGCTTTACCTTTTCATTCCCGGCATCATTCGTCCTAAAGCTCCCATTTTATTCATATTCTTCATCATGCCTTTCATTTGCTCAAATTGTTTGATGAAGGCATTTAATTCGTTCAAATCTTTTCCGGCTCCGGCTGCAATTCTTTTCTTTCGGTTACCGTCAATCAGGTCAGGGTCAGCTCTTTCTGCAGGTGTCATAGAGTTGATCATGGCTTCAATTCCTTTAAAAGAATCGTCGTTTATGTCAATATCTTTTATTTTACTTCCAAGTCCCGGTATCATACCCAGCATATCTTTCATATTGCCCATTTTCTTAATGGCTTCCAACTGTGTTTTAAAATCGGCAAAGTCAAATTTATTCTTACGAATTTTTGATTCCAGTTTTTTAGCAGCAACTTCATCAAATTGTTCTTGAGCTTTTTCTACCAAACTGGTAATATCGCCCATGCCGAGAATTCGCTGGGCCATCCTTTCGGGGTAGAACACATCCAGTGTATCCATCTTTTCACCGGCACTGGTAAATTTGATGGGTTTTTGAACGGTGTATTTAATAGAAATGGCGGCACCACCTCTTGTATCTCCATCTAACTTGGTCAGCACAACACCAGTAAAATCTAATCTTTCGTTGAAAGCTTTAGCTGTATTTACAGCATCCTGACCAGTCATACTATCCACTACAAATAATATCTCCTGCGGATTGACAGCATTTTTAATATTTGCTACCTCTGCCATCATCACCTCATCTACTGCCAAACGACCGGCCGTATCGATGATGAGCACATTTTTGTTTTTACTTCTTGCTTCCTTTACAGCATTTTTGGCAATGTCAACTGCATCTTTGTTTTCCAGTTCAATGTGCACATCAACGCCGATCTGTTCACCCAATACTCTTAATTGTTCCATTGCTGCCGGACGATAAATGTCTGCCGCAACAAGCATAGGAGAGAGGCCTTTTTTTGTTTTAAGAAAATTGGCCAGTTTGCCACTGAAGGTTGTTTTACCCGAACCTTGTAAGCCGGCAATCAAAATGATAGCTGGATTCCCTTTTGCATTGAAAGTGGCTTCCTGTCCGCCCATCAGTTCTGTCAACTGGTCTTGTACTATTTTGGTCATCAATTGGCCTGGAGAAACAGCATTGATTACTTTTTCACCCATTGCCATATCTTTTACCTTGTCGGTAAACTCTTTGGCTATTTTATAATTCACATCCGCATCCACCAATGCACGGCGGATTTCCTTTACTGTTGTGGTAATATTAAGCTCTGTAATTCTGGCTTGGCCTTTTAGATTCTTAAAGGCACTTTCTAATTTTTCCTGTAGACTGTTGAACATATAACACGGATTGAATGATTAAAATAGATTTCGCTGTTTAGTCATTTATGGTATGAATAAACGGTTTAAAAAAAGACTTGATGCACCAAAATTTAGAAGTAAGCCCACTTCAATTTTAAAAACACGGAGATAATTTAAAATTTGATTCATTTCGGAATTATCTACTTCTTTAAGTGCTTTAAGCTCTAAAAGAACAACGTTTTCTACAATTAAATCAAGTCTTCTTTTATGAATAACCTTTGCTTCATAAACAATATCTCTTTCAACTTCTTCTCTGAAATTTAAACCTATTTTCTTCAACTCAATCATTAAAGCTCTTTTGTAAACCACTGCTGGAAAACCAAGGCCAAAATAGCGATGCACTTTCATTGCACAGCCAATGATTTTTTGTGTTAAATCATAATATTTTAAATCTTGCAGAGCCATATTGAAATAAAAAGAATGTAACTATGAGGTTACATTCTTTTATATTTTGCAAAGATAAAGTGAAGTGTAGAATTTATTTCAGCGAAATCCTTTTTAATTCTTTAATCAGCGATTAACTTCCTAGGTATGTTCTAAGCATGGAACAACGGTTGGATGCTTTTAACTTAGTGATCGCTTTGTCTTTAATCTGTCTAACTCTTTCTCTTGTAAGGCTGAATCTTTCGCCAATATCTTCCAGACTCATCGGATGATCTACTCCTATACCAAAGAAAAAGCAGATCACTTCTTTTTGACGTTCAGTCAAAGTTTTTAGGCTTCTGTCTATTTCAGTTTTTAATGACTCATTATGTACAAGCTGACCATCTGTTTTATCCGCATTTTCATTCTCAAGCACATCAATCAAAGTACTTTCTTCACCATCAGACAACGGCGAATCCATACTTACATGACGGGAATTGATGGCAAGAGTAGCTTTTACCTCGTCCAGATCCATATCTAATACCTCAGCCAGTTCTTCTGCTGTAGGCTCTCTTTCAAATTGCTGCTCCAGCAATGAAAAGGCTTTTTGTATACGGTTGGTCAATCCAACTTTATTCAATGGTAAACGGACAATTCTTGATTGCTCTGCTAAAGATTGTAAAATACTCTGCCGGATCCACCATACAGCATAGGAGATAAACTTAAAACCCCTGGTTTCATCAAATCGCTGAGCGGCTTTGATCAGGCCAAGATTACCCTCATTGATAAGATCAGGCAATGAAAGCCCCTGGTTTTGGTACTGTTTCGCTACCGATACCACAAAACGAAGATTGGCTTTTGTCAATCTGTCTAAAGATTTCTGGCATCCTTGCTTAATAAGGGTGGCTAACTTAACCTCTTCTTCGGGGGTAATGAGTTCGACTTTGCCGATCTCCTGAAGGTATTTTTCTAAACTTTGGGATTCACGATTCGTAATCGACTTCGTGATTTTGAGTTGTCTCATACTCATAGGAATGGTTTTTTATGGTGTATTTTAAGGTTAAGAATCCTGGTTAAAGTGACTTATGACTCAAAAAATACCCGCTGTGATATTGTTGGTTTTTCAGAACTTATTGAACTTCAGGGCAATTTACCTAAATTGCCCATTGAGACCAAATAAATTTTCACATCATGTTAACGGTTTGGCTTACGATTTATTTTGCATGAATGGGTAGAAAAAAATAATAAGCAAAAAAAATAAACAAAAAAATAATTTTTGGCAATGATTTATTTTCTATCATTGCAGCCAACGTAATGATTTTTAGAGAGAAAGTAAATGAGTAAACAACTATACACCTTAGAGTTTCCGGTCCGCTGTTCGCCAACCATCCTTTATGATTTTTTGGCAACCCCTGCCGGATTGGGAGAGTGGTTCGCTGACAAAGTGGATGAAAAAGAGAATATCTTCTATTTCGGCTGGAGTGGGTCATTTGAGAAAGCTGACCTAGTTGAAAAAGAACAGGATAAGTTTATCCGATTTCACTGGGTTACTGCACCTAAAGATGAATACTTTGAGTTCCGGATTGATAAATCAGAGATAACGAATCAGACCATTTTGATTATTACTGATTTTGCTGACAAAAAGGAAATCAAGGATCAAAGCAATCTTTGGGATTTTCAGGTAAAGGAACTTATACACCGCCTTGGAGCTTAGTCTGTAAGTATTTCAATTATTTTTTTGAAATTAGTAAGTAGAGTTGTCTCTACTATCTCCAATTCCTGTAAGGGAGTTTTGTATGCTAGTTTGCAAAATGAATTATCCCTCACAATATTTTCAAACTCCTTTTCAGTCAGGGTTTCTATCAGTTTATAATTCGCTTCTTCAAAATGGTGCTCCCATTGCTCTTCATTCGTACAGCAATAGAATCTGCTTTCTTTCAGTAATGAATAGGCCGCTGTAATCTTTTTTTCATGTAAGGTTTTGTAATTGCCAGCAAGGTGAATGGTAACACTGAAGAAATACCCCCACCAGAACATAGTCCTGACAGCGAATATCTCTGATTGATTAAAGATTTTTGGAAAGTCAAGCATTCTGTAGGGCAACCCATTGTAGTATTCACCTTTTGATATTTTAGGTGATGACTGCATGAATGCTGCAGGAAGTTGTGCATGATATTGTTCGAGCCAGTCTCTTTGTTTTACCTGAAGATCCGAAAAGAAATAGTCAATTTTTTTTAGAATAGCGTTCTTTGTTAAAATCCAATCTGCATTTGTAATCAATTCCATCTCCTTTTGTGAAAGCCTTATTTTTGCGTCGTTCATATCAAAAAGATTTGCTTCATTATTATACATTAAAGATAGGTGTTCAAAAAGCTTGATAAATTAATTATAAAGGCCTTTATAAGTCCTTTTGCAGCTACATTTTTTATTGTATTGCTGGTGCTTATCATGCAATTTTTCTGGTTGTATATCGATGACTTTGTTGGTAAAGGAATTGCAACAGGTGTTATTTTTGAATTCATCCTGTACCAGAGTGCTGTTTTAGTTCCATTAGCATTGCCGCTTTCAGTTCTTTTATCTTCTTTGATGACCTTTGGTAACCTTGGAGAAAGTTTTGAGCTGGTGGCTATCAAATCTGCCGGCATTTCTTTGTTACGGTTTATGCGTCCGCTGTTTATTGTGAGTGCTGTTATTTCCATATTAGCTTTTTTATTCGCTAATTATGTAATTCCTGTTGCCAATTTAAAAGCAAGGACTTTGCTTGGAGATATAGTGTATGCTAAACCAGCTTTTGATTTAAAAGAAGGAGTTTTTTATGATAAGATTCCAAATTTTGCGATTAAAATTGGGAAAAAAGAAGCTAATGACAGTGTAGTAAGAGATGTAATTATTTATGAGCAGGGAGGCGCATTACAGGATAATTTCATCATTGCCAAAAGCGGCATTATGCGGGTAACTGAAAACAAACGGTTCCTTGAATTTAATTTAAAGGATGGTTGGAGGTATCAGGAACGGGGCAATGCATACGGCGGAAATACCAATACTGAGTTTATCAGAATCAGTTTTAAGGAATTTAAAAAGCAGTTTGATCTTAGTACACTGGGTTTTAGTAACCGTACTGCAGACAGTTTAAATAAGAATAATGAGAAGATGTTTAGTTTGCGGCAATTGAGAGTTGCGGTTGATTCACTTGAAGGAGAATACAATAATGTTAAGATACGATCCGGTCAGGATTTGTTTAACCAATTTCATTTTGCAAGACTGCCGGATTCAACCATATCAAAATTAAATACTACAAAAAAAGTACAAGACACTTCTGTTGTTAGCATGCATGCTATCATTCCAGATTCTGCCCAAAAGAATATTGAACAAAATATTCTGGCAATTGCAAATTCGCTGAAATCTACAACCCAGGCAATGGATGAAAATCTGAAAGATAAAGAACGGACTATTAGAAAATACAAGATCGAGTGGCATCGTAAAATAGTTTTATCGCTTGCCTGTTTGGTTTTGTTTCTCATTGGAGCTCCATTAGGAGCTATTATCCGAAAGGGTGGGTTAGGGACACCCTTGATATTTGCCATTCTTTTCTTTATGCTATTTTATTTTTCCAGTACCACAGGCGAAAAATTTGCAAAGGAGAATACGTTGACACCGTTTACAGGCATGTGGCTGGCCACTTTTGTACTGGTGCCGGTAGGCGTTTTTCTTACCTGGAAAGCCATGCGGGATTCTCAACTTTTAAATAAAGAATATTATAGAAGGGTTTCTGCGTTCTTCAAAAGCATAATCGGCAAAAAGGGTGAACCAAAGTCTTAGTTATAAAGATTAGACTCACGGTTTTTCTTCATTTTCAGAGACTTATTCACTTTATTAATTCTGTATATTCGGAATTCAAAAATGGGTGAAATATGCAAAAGAAAATAGGGGAGAATAACCATTGAGTACAGCAAACCAAAATCTTAAAGTTCAAAAATGGGTAGCTGCAATTTCTGTGCTACTGCTGGCTGTAAAGTTTATTGCTTATTACGCTACACATTCGGTTGCCATACTTACAGATGCGTTAGAGAGTATTGTGAATGTGGCCGCTGGGTTCATCGGGTTATATAGTTTATTTGTTGCAGCAAAACCCCGTGACTATGATCATCCATACGGACATGGAAAGGCAGAATTTCTTTCTGCTGCAGTAGAAGGTACACTGATAGGCACTGCCGGGTTAATTATTATTTATAAAGCCGTTCAAAATTTATTTAATCCAGTTGAGCTGCATAGAATTGACTATGGAATATGGTTGATTGCCGGAACGGCTTGTATAAATTTCTTACTTGGTTATTTATGTCTTCGTACAGGAAAAAAGAATAATTCACTGGCATTAATAGCAAGTGGAAAGCATTTACAGTCAGATACATGGTCAACAGTTGGGATTATTATAGGTCTTGTTTTATTATATTTTACAGGATATAAGTGGATAGATAGTACTGTTGCAATTTTATTTGCGCTGTATATTGTTTACACAGGGTATAAAATTTTGCGTACTTCCATTGCAGGCATCATGGATGAAGCGGATGTAAAACTTTTATCTCGTATGGTAGAAGTTTTAAATACTAATCGCAGAGAAAATTGGGTGGACTTGCATAATCTTCGTGTAATAAAATATGGAAGTGTATTGCATGTGGATGCTCATCTTACAGTTCCCTGGTTTCTGAATGTTCATCAGGCGCATACTGAAATTGACGAGTTGGCAGCATTAATACGAAACAAGTTTGGAGAAACGCTGGAGTTGTTTGTTCATTCCGATGGATGCTTACCTTTTCAATGTAAGATTTGCAATAAAGCGGATTGTCCGGAAAGAAAGAATAATTTTGAACAAAGGATTGACTGGACATTAGAAAATATCTCACAGAATAAAAAACATGAATTGAAATGAGTACAAAGACTGTAACAATCTGGAAAACCGCACATGAATTTGAAAGTAAACTGGGTCAAAACAGCATTCAGTTAGATGGTAGTAAAAAAAATGGCTTTGGCCCAAAGTCATTGTTATTATCCGGACTTGCTGCCTGTTCAGGTATAGATGTGGTGGATGTGTTAGAAAAAATGAGAGTTTCATTTTCTGATTTTGAGATTGATGCCGAAGCAGAACAAACAGAAGAGCATCCAAAAGTCTTTAAAGATATTCTGGTTACTTACAGAATAAAAACCGACCCAGCTAATGAGGATAAAGTGAGAAAGGCTATTGACTTGTCGTTGGAAAAATATTGTGGTGTTGCTGCCATGCTGAAAAAAAACGCTGCCATCAATTTTCAATTGGTTATTGAATAAAGTACATTTAATTTATGCTATCCAAAAAATCGCAATATGCTTTTAAGGCGTTGACCTACTTGGCAGAAAAATATAATGAAGGACCGGTACTTATCTCCGAAATTGCAAAGAAGAAAAAAATCCCGTTGAAATTTCTGGAGAATATTCTTCTGGAATTGAAAAAGGCGGGCATATTGGATAGCAAGAAAGGAAAAGGCGGTGGATATTTTTTAATAAAAGCTCCTTCAAAAGTAAGAGTGGCTGATATTGTACGCCTCATCAATGGCCCGATTGCCATGCTTCCTTGCGTAAGTCTCTATTTTTATGAGTGTTGCAGTAATTGCAATGAAAAGCACTGCGGCCTGCATGATATGATGATAGAAGTGCGGGATGCCTCTTTAAATATTTTGGAGAACAGAACACTTAAAGATTTATTGGTATAACAATCAGTCGTTAGTTATAAATAATTAACAGTCCACCGAGTTGGTAGGGTAGTGATTTTGCCCTATTTTCACCTTATATATTAAAAACAAAGTATTATGGCATTACGTCTTGGAGATACAGCTCCTAACTTTAAAGCGAAAACATCTGTTGGAGAAATTGATTTTTATGAATTCCTCGGTGATAGCTGGGGCATTTTATTTTCTCATCCTGCGGATTATACGCCGGTATGTACTACCGAATTGGGAAAAACTGCATTACTGAATGAAGAGTTTGCCAAACGTAATGTAAAAGTGCTGGCATTAAGTGTGGACCCGCTGGATAAACATGCTGGCTGGATTAGCGATATTAATGAAACGCAAAATTGTACGGTCAATTTTCCAATCATTGCCGATGAGGATAGAAATGTGGCAACATTGTATGATATGATTCACCCGAATGCTTCTGCCACAGCCACGGTACGTTCATTATTTATAATTGGCCCGGATAAAAATGTAAAATTATTTATTACT
>JBBSJN010000011.1:0-29410 GCA_038257235.1 Chitinophagales bacterium | reverse complement strand
GTCCTCCAGATCATTTCTCACAGTGATGGCAGAATAGACTTGGAGAGCCTGAGCAGTTTCATTAAGGCTTATCAAACCGTTACAAATTTACAATTGGGTGAATTATGGGCTATACCTATTATGCTTCGCCTGGCATTGATTGAAAACCTGCGGCGTGTTTCAGCAAAGATTGCAATTGACCGGGTTGATGAAAACCTGGCTGATTACTGGGCAAACAAAATGATTGAAACAACTGAAACAGTACCTAGAGACCTGATACTGGTTATAGCAGACATGGCCCGTTCCAATCCACCAATGGTTAGTGTATTTGTATCAGAATTAACCCGGCAACTGCGGGGAAAAGGCCCCGATCTGGCGCTGCCACTTAACTGGATGGAACAACAATTGGCAGAAAAAGGTTTGACATGCGCTGAATTGATGAATGCAGAAATTCAAAAGCAATCTGCTTACCAGGTTTCAATAAGTAACAGTATTGGCAGCCTTCGTCTACTTGGCGCCATGGATTGGCGGGATTTTGTTGAAATGCACAGTGTTGTTGAGCAAACACTGCGTGAAGATAAAGCAGGAATTTACGGTTTAATGGACTTTTTTACACGGGACCAGTACCGCCATGTTGTGGAAAATATTGCCAAAAAAAGCCGACTTACAGAAAATGATGTGGCCCGTATTGCCATACAATCAGCACATGAAAATACGGTATTACCCGGCGCGGATGCTAGAGCATCGCATGTTGGGTATTACCTGGTAGGGCAGGGTGTGCATCAAACAAAAAAAATGGCAGAGATGCAGGTGCCTGTTATTCAAAAGCTGCTGCAACTGATGCACAGGCATAACCTTAAAGTTTACCTGGGATTGATTGTGTTGATCACTGCTGCAATCAGTACGGGTATTTTAGTGAGTGCAAATCTTGAAACAAAAAGCACCTGGATATTTATTACCATAGTATTGCTTTTAGTGCTGTGTGCCAGCCAGCTTGCGGTATCTGTTGTTAACTTTTTTTCTACCCTGTTTGTTGATCCACACCTATTGCCCAGGATGGATTTTTCAAAAACTATACCTGAGGATTTCCGCACCATGGTTGTAATTCCTGTAATGCTCACCAATCGAGAAGGAATTGAAAACCTGGTTGAGGCACTTGAGGTACGTTTCCTGGCAAACAAAAAAGATAATTTGCATTTTGCTTTATTAACGGATTTTACAGATGCTGAACAGGAAAAACTTCCCGGAGATGAGGCGCTTGTGGGTTTGGCAAAAAAGCTTATTGAAGAGCTGAATAAAAAATACCAGAACGAAACTAACGACCTGTTTTATCTTTTCCACCGTCCACGAATTTGGAATCAGCATGAAGGCGTATGGATGGGTTATGAAAGAAAACGTGGAAAAATTGCTGAATTAAATGTATTGCTGCGTGGCGGCTCTGCAGACCGGTTCTCTTTTATTGTGGGCGATCAATCCATTTTTTCGCAAATAAAATATGTGATCACACTGGATGCAGACACACAGTTGCCCATGGGGTCTGCCTGGAAATTAATTGGCAGCATGGCGCATCCTTTGAACCAGGCCTGGTACGACAAAAAGAAGAAAAGAGTTACAAGAGGTTATGGAATTCTACAGCCTAGGGTAACAGTCAGTTTACCCGATACCACAGCTTCCATATATACCCGTATGCATGGAAATGAACCCGGTATTGATCCTTATACCAGGGCATCTTCAGATGTATACCAGGATCTGTTTCAGGAAGGGTCCTTTATTGGTAAAGGAATTTACGATGTTGATATTTTTAAAAAAGTACTGGACGGAAAATTTTCCGAAAACAGTATTCTTAGCCATGACCTGCTGGAGGGTTGTTATGTACGTTCGGGATTGGTGAGCGACGTGCAATTGTTTGAAAAATACCCAAGCAGCTATCGTGCCGATATGAAAAGACGTACAAGATGGGTACGGGGAGACTGGCAGATCATCTCCTGGCTATTACCGAAAGTACCTGGTGCGGAGAGGCGTTGGTATAAAAATCCTGTTTCCGGATTATCCCGATGGAAAATATTTGACAATATCAGGCGAAGTCTTGTTCCCGTTGCATTAACAATGCTATTGTTATTTGACTGGATTGTATTACCGGCATCCTTATTTTGGACCATCGTTGTTTCAGCAATTATTGTTGTTCCTATTATTATTACTGCGGTTTGGGATACCATCCATAAACCCAAAGATGTCATCTTATTACAGCATATCAAAAATTCAGTACAAAGCAGTGCCAGTATTTTTATTAAGACATTATTTACACTTATCTGTTTGCCTTATGAAGCATTTTTAAATTCAAAAGCTATACTAATCACTAGTTGGAGAATAATCGTAACAAGAAAAAAAATGCTTCAATGGGATCCTTCTGCCAATGATGATATGGTAAAACAACCGGGCCTGGCAGCATCCTATACTTCCATGTGGATCGAACTTTTTCTTGCAGCAGTTATCATAACATACTTGTTGATTTATGCTCCCGGAAAATTATTTATAGCAGGCCCGATACTAGCGCTTTGGGTAATTGCTCCATTTATTACCTGGTGGGTTAGTAAGCCATTGGCCAAACAAGCAGCCATGCTCACCAGCGGGCAAACCATTTTTCTCAGAACAACGGCAAGAAAGACCTGGAGCTTCTTTGAACGTTTTATGGCAGCGGAAGACAACTGGCTTCCTCCTGATAATTACCAGGAACAACCGGTAGCAATGATTGCACACCGTACTTCGCCTACCAACATCGGGCTTTCACTACTCGCCAACCTGGCTGCCTTAGACTTTGGTTATATTACTACCAGCCAGTTTTTAGAACGAACCACAAAGACCATAAACACCATGCTGATACTGGAGCGGTACAGGGGGCATTTTTATAACTGGTACGATACGCAGTCTTTGATTCCGCTGGTACCCAAATATATTTCTACTGTTGACAGTGGAAATCTTGCAGGATATTTGCTTGTACTGCGACAGGGATTACTGGCTATACCTGATCAAAAAATATCCTGTCAAAAATTATTTACCGGCCTGCAGGATACATTATTTGCACTCACCGACACACTCCAGGAAAAGGATGTTGCGCTGCTTCAGCAGTTCAAAACCAATTTACAGGCAGCGATTGATGCTGATTTACATATGCTTCCTGAAATAAAATCCCATATTGATGCATTGCAGGCAGGCTTTATGGCTGTTATTGAAAAACCGGATGAAAATGCTCAAAGTGAAACCTGGTTATGGAAGCATAAACTTAATCAGCAACTGCAACAGGTGAGTGAGGAATTTACAATTTTTATGCCCTGGGTCTTATTAAAATCAGCTCCGGAAAATTTGGCAGAATTTGATTTTGTAAATAATAATTCAACATTGTCCGAAATTTTAAAAACATCAAGGGCATTGTTGATAGAAGTGCATCGCCGCCAGGTTTTAGACAACAACCCAGTTGAGAAAGACTGGCTTACATTATTCCACGCTGCTTTAACAGAAACGATAAAGTTGGCAAGTGAGCGGATCGGTTTAACAGCAGATCTGGCACAACATTGTAACTCACTGGCAGATATGGATTGGGTTTTCCTGTATGACAGGTCAAACCATTTATACAGTATAGGATTCAACGTGCAGGAATACCGGAGAGATACCAGTTATTATGATCTGCTGGCATCAGAAGCCAGATTGGCCACCTTCATTGGTATTGCAGAAGGAAAATTACCGGAAGAGAGTTGGTTTGCTTTAGGACGGTTACTCACCAATGTGAATGGAAATTCTGTTTTACTTTCCTGGAGTGGTTCTATGTTTGAATACCTGATGCCCCTTTTAATAATGCCTTCATTTGAAAATACATTACTTGACCAAACCAGTAAAGCTGCCGTGGAATGGCAGATAGAGTATGGAAAAAATACAGGGTTTCCATGGGGGATTTCTGAGTCGGGTTACAACCGGATAAATGCCGAGTCCCATTACCAATACCGTGCATTCGGTGTCCCGGGCCTTGGTTTAAAAAGAGGATTGGAAGAAGATGCTGTTATTGCTCCTTATGCATCTGCCATGGCATTAATGGTGGTGCCGGAAAAAGCATGCGAAAATCTGGAACTGCTTCAGGAAAAAGGATTTGAAGGACAATATGGATTTTATGAAGCCATAGATTATACCCCATCCCGTTTGCAACGGGGTCAATCCAATGCCATTGTTTATTCATTTATGGCACATCACCAGGGAATGAGTTTTCTGTCGCTTGCTTACCTGCTGCTGGATAAACCAATGCAAAAATTATTTGAAGCCGAACCCCGTTTTAAAGCCGCACTTTTATTATTGCAGGAACGTATTCCAAAGGCAAGCAATTTCTATGCACATACTACAGATATTTCCGACATTAATTATACAGCCAGCGGTGCCGAAACCAGAATCATCAATACGCCTTTCACCAACATACCTGCAGTACAGTTACTTTCTAATGGAAAGTATCATGTTATGCTGACCAATGCAGGTGGTGGTTACAGCCGTTGGAAAGATCTTGCAGTAACACGCTGGCGTGAAGACGGTACCTGCGACAACTGGGGCACATTCTGTTATATACATGATCTGGAAACTGGTAATTACTGGAGCAACACCTATCAACCAACCCGTAAAAAAGCAGAAAAATATGAAGCTGCATTTTCGCAGGGACGTGTAGATTTTCACTCAGCCCAAAACGGGATAGAAACCCATACCGAAATTGTTGTATCGCCTGAAGATGATATTGAAATGAGAAGGCTGCTGGTAAAGAACCAATCGGACAGTAAAAGAACTATTGAAATAACCAGTTATGCAGAAGTTGTGATGGCTCCTGCCGCTTCGGACCAGATGCAGCCGGCATTCAGCAATCTTTTTGTGCAGACTGAAATACTTTCGCAGCAGTGTGCTATCCTTTGTACAAGAAGGCCCCGGTCGGCTGAGGAACAATCGCCTTGGATGTTTCATTTGATGACGATGCAGGGAAAAACTCCCATGGAAGTTTCTTTTGAAACGGACCGGATGAAATTTATTGGGCGTGGAAACACGACTGCAAATCCGCAGGTGATGAATAAACCAGGACCGTTGGCGGGACACCAGGGCTCAGTGCTTGACCCGGTTGTGGCAATCCGTTATAAAATAGAACTTGACCGCAACGAAACAGTTACACTTGACATGATCATTGGTATGGCAGAAACAAAGGTTGCCTGCGAAAGCCTAGTTGATAAGTATCAGGATAAGCATCATAAAGACCGGGTGTTTGAACTGGCCTGGACGCATAGCCAGGTTGTGCTCAGGCAAATCAATGCTTCGGAAGCTGATGCACAATTGTATGGGCGCCTCGCCAGTTCAATATTATTTACCAATATTTTATTTCGTGCAGACCCGGGCATTCTTATCAATAATCACCGGCAGCAATCTGGATTGTGGGGATATTCCATTTCGGGAGACCTGCCCATTGTTTTGCTGAAAATTGAAAACCAAACCAATATGCAATTGGTAAAACAACTTGTACAGGCGCATGCATACTGGAGGTTAAAGGGATTGAAGGTTGACCTGGTGATATGGAATGAAGAACATAATGTTTACCGCCAGGGTTTTCAAAATGATATTCTTGCACTTATTCCGCCAGATTTAAGGGACCGTCCCGGAGGGATTTTTGTAAGAGCCTCGGACCAGATTTCAAACGAGGACAGGATATTGTTTCAAACTGTAGCAAGAATAAATATAACAGACAGCGAAACTTTAGAAGATTTTGTGAAACGCAAAACAGCTCCAAAGCCAGAGATACCTTATATCAATGCAACTGAAAAATACAAACCTTCACTGATAACACTTGCTTTACCGCATGACCTGCTCTTTTTTAATGGGTCAGGAGGTTTTAGTGCTGATGGCAGCGAGTATATTATTGCCGTTGACAACAATAAAAGAACACCGGCTCCCTGGATCAACGTGATAGCAAATCCAAATTTTGGAACCATTATTTCTGAAAGTGGAACGGCTTATACCTGGACAGAAAATGCACATGAACTGCGGCTTACGCCCTGGGATAATGACCCCGTAAGTGATACAGGCGGTGAGGCTTTTTATATCCGGGATGAAGAGAGCGGGCATTTCTGGTCAACCACGTTCCTCCCAGTGGGGAATGGATCAAACTATATAACCAGGCATGGGTATGGTTATAGTGTTTTTGAGCATGTTGAAGATGGCATCCACTCAGAAATGCTGGTGTATGTTGATCTTGAAGCAGCTGTCAAATTCACGGTTTTAAGGATCCGTAACCAGTCGGGAAGGGCACGAAAATTATCTGCAACAGGTTACATAGAATGGGTACTTGGCGATCACAGAATGAAAACTGCCATGCATATTCATACAGAAGTTGATCCCGAAAGCGGCGCCCTGTTTGCAAAGAATCAATACAATACTGAATTTGCACAACGGGTTGCATTTTTTGATACAGATCATGTAAAAAAAACCTTTACCGCCGACCGCACAGAATTCATAGGCCGCAACGGAAGTTTGCAAAATCCGGATGCTATGTCCCGTACAAAACTTTCGGGAAGGGTAGGACTGGCACTAGATCCCTGTGCAGCCATACAATGCTCATTTGAGTTGGTTGATGGTGAAGAAAAAGAAATTATTTTTTGGCTGGGAGCCGGAAAAAATGCTACTGATGCAGTTAATATTGCCCGTCAATTCAGTGGAGCCGCAGCCCATGAATCATTCGAAAAAGTAAGTGCCTATTGGAAAGATACGGTGAATGCCTTACAGGTTGAAACGCCCGATGCAGCCATAAATATCATTACAAACGGCTGGCTCACTTATCAAACCATTTCATCGCGGCTTTGGGGTCGCAGTGGATTTTACCAGTCCGGTGGCGCTTTTGGTTTCAGAGACCAGTTGCAGGATGTGATGTCGCTACTACATGCAAAGCCTGATCTGGCAAGAGATCAGATCCTATTATGTGCCTCACGGCAATTTAAAGAAGGTGATGTACAGCATTGGTGGCATCCGCCAAGCGGCCGTGGCGTAAGAACCCGTTGCTCAGATGATTTTCTTTGGTTACCGTTGGTAACAGCAACTTATATTTTGCATACAGGAGATATTGAAATCTTAAACGAGCGGGTACATTATCTGGAAGGGAGGCTTTTAAATCCCGATGAAGAGTCATATTTTGATCTACCTGAGCAATCTGTTATTGCTGCCACGCTTTATAATCATTGTGTGCAGGCTATCAAACATGGATTTGCTTATGGAGAGCACGGGCTTCCTTTAATTGGCTCCGGAGACTGGAATGATGGCTTTGATAAAGTAGGTGATAAGGGCAAAGGTGAGAGTGTATGGATGGCATTTTTCCTGTATGGTATCCTGGTTCAGTTTCAATCAATCGCTGAACTGAATAAGGATTCCATATTTGCCGATACCTGTAAAAAAGAGGCCAGGCAATTAAAAGAAAATATTGATAAATATGCCTGGGATGGAGATTGGTACAAACGTGCCTGGTTCGATGACGGCAAAGAACTCGGCACCTCAACCAATGATGAATGCCGGATAGATTCCATCGCACAAAGCTGGTCTGTTTTATCAGGTGCCGGAGAAGAAAAACGGGTGCATACCGCTATGGAATCAGCTTATAAAAACCTGGTACAAAAAGTACCTGGTATAATTAAATTGCTGGAACCGGCATTCGACAAGTCTGATATGAACCCCGGTTATATAAAAGGATATGTGCCTGGTGTAAGAGAGAATGGCGGGCAATACACACATGCCGCGGTGTGGATGATTATGGCATTTGCCAGGCTGGGTAACAGGGAACGGGTATGGGAATTATTGAACATGATCAATCCGGTTAATCATGGAAGCACAGAAGCTGCCATTGCCATTTACAAAGTAGAGCCTTATGTGATAGCGGCAGATGTGTATGCCCGGGCTCCACATACGGGTAGAGGCGGTTGGACATGGTACACCGGTTCTGCAGGGTGGATGTACCGGCTTATTACCGAATCATTCCTTGGCCTGCAACAGGAAGCAGATAAACTGCGGTTTGTTCCCTGTATTCCCCATGATTGGGAATCTTATAAAGTGCATTACCGGTATAAGCACACTGTTTATCATATTACGCTAACCCAAAAAAATGATGCAGCAAAGATGAAAATTACCATGGATGGTGTTGAACAGGAAGACGGCCTGATTAATTTAAAAGATGATGGAGTGGAACATCATGTTGAAGTTTTACTATTTTCTAATGGTATCATGTAGCAATTTCTGAAAAAAAATATCAACAACGTATTCACGACATCAGTATTCCTGCAGCTACAATCTAAGGTATGAATAATGTAAGATATAAATAGAATCGTGTAACAAGTAATTGCCGGTAATCAATCAGTTTTACTACGCATATTTTGTGCTTATTCTACTTACAATAATATAAAAGATCATGGATAACATTGGTAGTTTTTGTGGAATGAACCTCCTGTGGTGGCCGATTTGGGTAGGGCTGCTTTTCTGGATATTTGCAACACCTTATAATATCCCCGGCCAGCGGAATAAAAAAGATTCTCCACTTTATATTTTACAAAAACGGTTTGCTTCCGGCCAAATTACTAATGAAGAGTACCTGGAGAAGAAAAGAATTCTTGAAAGTGGGTTAAATAAATCCCTTAAAGTAATTGAAGGAAAAAGCAAGAGAAAATTATATGCCACTTAAAGTGAGCTATACAATAATGAATTTGCGTTAATGACAGGGAATATATTTTTTATGAGATAAAACAAACTACAAAAGGATACATTAACAAATGAAAATCTTACCGGCGTAAACCCGGTAGGGGCACATCCAAAACGACCTCTTAAATTTCTGACTAGCAACCTCTGTAATCGGTGATAAGGTTCATAATGATAAAGATGAACACAATGTAATAGTAGCCGCTGATAAAACTTTTAAATAAATCACTGGAGATAAACTAAGTTAAACACATTAATTATAAAGTCCTCCCGAAAAAACTTATTGTTCAGAGAAAAAATAAAGATCTAGAAGTGAATAGATATTGAAAGAGGGCTTTTAGCAAGCGATATAAAATATTCAATAGATTATCGACTGAATTGTCAATTGTCCGGTAATTTTTGCTTAAATGGTTCATTCTAATAAGCTCAGGCTGGGTAACCTTTTAAACATAGTAACATTTTGTTCTTGTTTTCTTTTAATTAATAATTTGTGTTGCGAATTTGTTGTCCGATCCCCTGAAGCATTTATCAGTTAAATTGGCAAATCAGTTCTTATTTTAGAAAAGATAGCAATAAAGGTATGGAGGGCTATATTACTGAGGTTATAAAAGAGTACTCATCACAAAATAATTTACATAGGGTTAGACAATGGTGTTAAATATGTGACTTTTATTATTTTTCCCCTCCCGGCGTCTCCCCTTCTTCCGATTTTTTACCATGTCTGCCGTGAGTGGGTAGTGTGCTGTGGCAGGTGACATTGGGCAGTTGAATAGCATATGGCTGTTTATTTCTAACTTTATTTCATGCCGGTTCGTAAAAATATATCCTATAATGAAGGGCTTTATTTTGTCACTTTTACTTGTCATAATTAGCCGCCGTTAATTGCACAAACGAATGGCTATGATTTGGCGTATAAATGGTTTGATTACCTGAAAAAACAAAACCATCATATCGTTGGCTATGTTATCATGCCGAACCATGTTCATGTTTTAATTGATTTCAGCCCTTCTGCAAAGAAATTAAATACAATTATAGGCTATGGTAAAAGGTTTATTGCATACGATATTATTCACAGGTTGAAACAGCATGGTGAGCAGGAAACACTGCAGTTGCTTAAGCAGGCTGTATCCGTTAAGGATAAAAAAAACGGACATCCCCATGAAGTGTGGAAGGAACTTTTGACTGGAAGTTTTGTGAAACAGGGGCTTTTGCCTACCAGCAGCTATTAAAGTGGCAGATGAATGATGGAGCGTTATGCAAGAGAAACAGCCCAGCGTCCCTGCTCGGCACGGGTTGGGGGAGGATGCGCCGGGCGGAAAAAAACTCATGACAACTTTCCTAAACTTTTGATAGTTTATTGTGGGTAAGACTATGGAGAACGGGGGTAAAAGCAGTAAACGCTAATAACAACCCACAATGAAATCAATTGGAATATCTCTATTATCTTTATTTTTTGGGTTTTGGATATGGATATTTTGGATGTCAGGAATGCATGGTAATCTAAGATTTAGGCCGTACATCCTTTGGGATTGGATATTAGCAATAACTCTACTTACCTGCATAACAATTCCAGTAACTTTATTTATAAGATGGGTAAAGACCAAGGCTTAAAATATAAAACATATGTGCAGACGTCCTTGTTAGTAGGGCTGTGGCACCCGGCGTTAATCCTTTCAAAACCTTACCTCACCACATTCTCCCCACTAACCACAAACTGATCTTCAACAACCTTTCCTGAATTTGTAATTGAGTTTGCTTGTAAACTATGTGCAGCTCTCACAATGTCTTCAAACAGTATCAGTGTTTTTCCAGCATTACAATTCGTAAAACTATTGTTTGCAATGGCCGATACCTGTGTGCCATACAAATGAATAAGTGGCTCATCGCTTTTGCAATCAGTCAGTTTGTTATTGATAAAGCTAAGGTTTGGTCCCATAGTGCTTTCATCATTACCGGTGCGCTGCATGGCCAGTATTTGTCCTTTATGTTCTGTTATTGTATTGTTGGCTATGATGAGCTTCTCCACATTATAATACCCTTTCTTGTCTAACTCATGAGAAAAGTTTAACAGTAAACCTTTGTTATCCCTGAAAGTATTGTTGGTAATAATAATGCTGTCCAGCACAGTGGTTTTGGCAGCATTAAAGAACTGCAACTTCCCTCTTTTAAAATGACAGTCGGTGATAGTAAGATTGCTATGGTTACTGCTACCTGATGTGTCGGATGAAATGAAAGATTTAGTTTCCACATCATCCATATCAATACGAAGTTTCTTAAATGTAATATTGTTGCCAGCAGTTATATAGAATAAGAAATCAGCGGCCTCCGTATTAAATTTAATTGTTCTCCTGCTTCTGGCTGAAACAGTAACGTTTGTATTCAGCATTAACGGAGCAGGGAACTTATATTTTTTTCTTGTCAATATTATTTCAAGGCTTCTGGTTTTATTTTCTTGCAAGGCTTTGTACACATCATCACCTGTTTTACAAGTAACTCTGATCCTTGTTTGTTCCTGAGCAGTAAAAGATGAGTTGAACCATGCAGCCCCGCATTTTGTTTCAGCATTTGTAATTACTAGTTTGAACTTTTCTATATCTGTAATACCTGGGGTTGCTGATAGTTTTCCAGCCAATCTTGTACTGCCAATTGCTTTCAACGAATCGCTTATCACTGTGCCAATATGGTCAGTGACAGGAATTATTGTAGCTCCTTCTTTTTGAATACCCAGGGTTGATTTATGAAACCCTGCCGGCATTGTTTGTGCTATTACATCGCTGATAATATTTCCTGCAAATCGTATCCGGCTAATGTCGTCATGTTTCAGGTAAGCAATCTTATCAATGTTGTTAAAATATATATTGTTGATGAAAGCAACATTGGAAGGAGTAACAGACCGCTCTGCATCACTTCCATCGCAAAAACTAAGTGGTGTGCAATTATAAAAACTGTTATTGGCAATTACCGCATCTGTTACTTCTACATATCGGTTGGCCGGGGAATTGGGCACACCGTTCATAATAGCAATAGGAGAACGGAAATCTTTTCCTCTGCATTCATAAAATAAATTATTTACTACCCATTGGCCTTTATTGATGATGCGGACACCACCGGTGCCAGGTTTGTTATTTCCCAGGAAAACATTGCTCTCCACTGTATTATAATCTCCATGGCGCAGCACAACTGCACCGGAACATTCTTTGAACAGGTTATTCCTGATTACATTACTTCCTGACTTTAAAGAAATGATCTCTGTTTCTCCATCACAATGTTCAAAGAAGTTATCAACGATCTGTGTGTTAGAATTGAATTCGCAATGCTGCGATACACCAACCCGTAAGGTTTCACCAGTGTTGGAAGCCAATGGCAATCTGAATCCAAAATAATTGTTATTGATGGAATGGAAATTCTCCCGGCTTCTTTCATCGTCGAGTATCACCGCCATCATCACACCCATATTTTTTTTATTCTGAAAACTGCAATGGTCTATCTGGTTGTGCTTACCGTATAAAGCCACCCAATAATTTTCATCTAATCTTTTAGGGTTATTAAAATCATTGATGACGGTATTTGTTACCCGGCAGTAGTTGGCCAGCTCCTTATCATTTATACGAAATTTTATAATTGCATCATCTCCCGCATACCCGTTTGTAAAATAAAGGCCATCAACAATAATATAAGTTCCTCCAATCAGCAGTTTTGAATTGCCTGATATGATTACCTTACCTGCTGTTTGTGCTTTGAAGGTAACAGGTTGTTCTTTTGTTCCCTTACAATTCAGTGAAATGGTAATGTTATTCCAGGTGCCATCCTGCAAAACAATTATATCACCAGGCTTTGCTGCTGCATTGGCTTTCTTTAGTTCTTCAGCGTTTTTTACAATAATAGTATTAGCGCCGCTAAGTAATGCAACACAAATGCAGCATTTCAACAATAATAACTTCAGCATAATTAAAATGGTTTAACGCAATTTTTTTGCAAGAGACCTTTGTGAAGATTCTCTTATGAATAATTTGGGTTTGAATATTTTTTCCACTCCCGACATATCTTCGGGATGATGCATTGTTTCTATAAATAATTTGGCAGCGGCTTTACCCATTTCGAAAGAAGGCATTTCCACACTTGATATGCCTGGTGTTACAAGACTTACAATTGGTTCGTTGTTGAAACTCACTAATGCAATATCATCCGGCATCGTCATGCCTTTTTTCTTAATCGCCAGGCTTGCACCTATTGCCATTCTATCGCTGATGGTAAAAATGGCATCAGGCTTTTTCTTCATGGCCAGTAGTTCCTCGGTAGCAAAGAAGGCATAGTCCTGGTTGAAGTCGCAATGAATAATAAGCGAAGGGTCAGGTTTGATTTTATATTTCTTCAATGCATTCATGTAGCCATCCATACGGCTGTTACTAATGCCAAGATTTTTTGGTCCGGCAAGAATGGCGATACGTTTATAACCTTGTTCCAGCAAATGTTCGGTTGCCATAAAACCGCCTTCTTCATTATCCAGGTGAACTGTAGGTGCAATAAGATGTGGGGTTACCCGGTCAAAAACAACCATCGGTATATCCCGTTCCTGAATCTTTTTAAAATGCTCAAATGATTTTGTTTCACTTGATACAGAAATTATAAAACCATCCACCAGACTATCGAGTAGTCTTCTTGTATTAACGATCTCTCTGCCAAAAGATTCATTACTCTGGCAAACCATTACTGTGTAGCCAGCTTCTAATGCAACTTCATCAATACCTCTTACCATCATTGACAATACATAATCAAGATTGGGAACGATTACTCCAATCGTATGCGTTTGTTTTTGCCGTAGACTAAGTGCCAGTTTATTGGGTTGATAATTTAATTCTTCCGCCAAAGCGGTTACAGCTTTTTTGGTATCGTTGTTTACATCCGGGGCATTTCGCATGGCTCTTGAAACCGTTGAAATGGAAATGTTCAACTGTTTGGCAATGTCTTTTATCGTAGTTGGTTTATTCATTTTCTGGCATTCGCAATTCAGGTAAAGCTAATGGATAAGTAAATACGAGAATACCGGTAGCGTTACCGGTAACGATACCGAGACCTTATTTATTGAAGAAAGGCTTAAAATTTAAAGAATGATTGAAAATATTCTAAAAAAAATGCCAATAATTAGATTAATTGTAGCAACCAAAAAATTTGTGCCCTGTTTAATTCCCCTAATATTACTTCAGCGAACTTGCCAGATCATGAAATAATTGCCTTTCCCGATTTTTTTTGTTTGCAATTTCTCATCTGATGCTGTCGCATTTTCTGCTAAAGGACATTACTATATTCACTGGACATTTTATTTAAACTTATTACTGGATGAAAGGAAAAGTAGCCATTGTAACCGGCGGTGCAAGAGATATAGGTCGCCAGGCATCTTTAAAGCTGGCAGCAGCAGGCGCAAAAGTTTGTATCAACTATTTTGGAAATGAAGAAATGGCTAAAGAAACATTGCAGCTTGTTATAGATGCAGGTGGCGATGCAATCATTGTTCATGGTGATATGACTAAAGCTGACGATGTGAAGAAAGTAGTAGATGCTTGTACCACGGCTTATGGTAATGTAATACATGTATTAGTAAACGTAGCTGGCGGTTTAATGGGTAGAAAATTATTGGCTGATCTGGATGAAGAATTCTGGGATGCAGTAATGGATGTAAACCTGAAATCTGTTTACCTGGTTACAAGAGCAGTGGAACCATATATGAAAGAAGGCGGAGCCATTGTAAACTTTGCATCACAGGCGGCAAGAGATGGTGGTGGTTTTGGTGCTGTGGCTTACTCTACTGCAAAGGGTGGTGTGCTTACATTAACAAGAGGCCTTGCAAAAGAATTAGGGCCAAAAGGAATAAGGGTGAACTGCGTTTCTCCGGGAATGATTAATACCACTTTCCATAATACGTTTACAAAACCAGAAGTGAGAACCAATGTGGCGGCTGCCACTCCTTTAAAAAGAGAAGGAAAGGCGGAAGAAGTGGGTGATCTTGTTTTGTATCTGGCGGGAGATACTTCTTCATTTATTAATGGAGCAAGTATTGAAATTAACGGCGGAACTTATTTTATATGACATATGATTTATTGTATGTAAACGATACATACATTTAACGGTTGCTGAATTAATTGCTATATGAAAGGATTACTGAAAATAATTTGCTTATTGCTGTTGCCTGTTGTGATGCAGGCGCAACACCCGGTTACTTTTTTTACAAAGACAGAAGCTGCAGCTGTTAAAGCAAGCCTATTAAAATATCCTTTACTAAAAAGTTCATACATCGATCTAAAGAAAGAGGTAGATCAATGGATTGGTAAAGAGGTGGATGTGCCTTTTCCCAAAGATCCTGCAGGCGGTTACACACATGATAAGCATAAAGCGAATTATACACTGATGTTTAACAGTGGTGTATTATATAATCTTACCGGCGATGCTAAATATGCAAAATTGGTAAAAGATATGATGCTGAAATATGCAGCATTAAATCCTACACTTAAAAATCATCCGGAAGCAACAAGCAGTTCACCCGGCCGTATTTTCTGGCAGGCATTGAATGATGCCAACTGGATGGTGTATGCAGGCATGGCCTATGATCTTGTTTATAATTTTTTAACTGCTGCCGAAAGAAAAAAAATTGAAGATGGTGCATTTAAACCTGAGGTTGACTTTTTTACGCATGATTTGAAAGATTGGTTCAACCTCATACACAATCATGCCGTATGGGCAACTGCTGGTGTAGGAATGATTGGCATTGCTACCAACAACCAGGATTATATTGATATGGCTTTGTACGGAACAGAGAAAGATGGTAAAAGAGGATTTATCGCATTAATGGACAATTTGTTTTCACCAGATGGCTACTATACAGAAGGGCCTTACTATACCCGTTATGCCATTCTGCCGTATGCCGTTTTTGCAAATGCGCTGAATAACTGGAAGCCGTCTTTAAAAATATTTCAACACCGTAATAATATTTTACAAAAAGCATTGCTTACCTGTTTACAGCAAACAAATATTGATGGAACTTTTTTCCCTTTTAATGATGCATTGAAGGAAAAAGATTATACATCCAATGAATTGGTAACAGCGATCAATATTTTTTGGAAAGCCTATGGAGCGGATAGAAAATTATTAACAGTAGCTAAAAAACAAAACCGTGTTATGCTAAGTAGCGGTGGCGCCGCTATTGCAGCAGCACTTGCAGCCAATAAAAATATTCCAGCTTATTATGATTATAAAACCTTTGAAAGCACTGATGGTGTAAAAGGCGATGAAGGCGGAATCTCGGTTTTCAGAAACGGAAAAGGCCCGGATCTGACAAGCTTGTTGTTTAAGTACACAGCTCATGGACTTTCTCATGGGCATTTTGATAAGCTGGGTATTATGCTTTATGATAAAGGAAACGAAATATTGACCAACTATGGTTCAGTTCGTTTTATTGGGGTTGAACAAAAATATGGTGGACGGTACTTGCCGGAAAATAAAAAATATGCTGGTCAAACCATTGCACATAACACAATTGTAGTGGATGAGACCAGTCATTTTGATGGTAAAGAAAGTATAGCAGAAAATTTTCATTCGGATAAATTATTCAGCAATATCTCAAATCCAGCAGTACAAGTAGTAGCTGCCAAAGAAGATAATGCTTATAAGAATACACATATGCAACGAACACTGTATATGTTAGAATTACCGGATAATAAGAAAATGATTGTTGATCTGTTCAATGTGGAAGCTGATAAAGAGCACCAATACGATTTGCCATTTCAGTTTAGCGGACACCTGATAAATACTTCGTTTAAATACAAACCAAATACGGATAAGTTAGAAACACTGGGCAACAAAAACGGCTATCAGTATCTCTGGAAAGAAGCAGAAGCCAAAGTGGAGAATACAACCGTACAACTAACTTTTCTAAATGATAGATCTTATTATTCCATTTCATCATTGATTGATGGAGCTGCAAAAATATTCTTAACAAGAACCGGTGCCAACGATCCTGATTTTAATTTAAGACATGAACCTGCAATGATCATCCGTAAGAATGGTAAAGATCAGTCGTTCATTAATGTAATCGAGATTCATGGAAAGTTTGATCCGGTATATGAATTCTCTTCCAATGCTTACCCTTCTGTAAAACAAATCGAATTATTACAGCAGGATGAAAATTATTCTGTGGCTGAAATTGCTGTAGGTGACAAGAAATTAATTATAGCACAATGCAATAAAGATTTTGATGCAAAGAAAATTCATGCTGCTGCCAGCTTTAGCTGGACAGGCCCTTATATGGTTATGTACGATAATAAAATTATTAATTGATTAATACTATTGAAATGGCAACTACCGAAACAACAAACGTATTTATTGAAAACAAAGATATCCCCTGGGAGGATATGGGTAATGGAGTTAAAAGAAAGATCATGTCGTATGATGACAGATTAATGCTGGTGAAAGTGGAATTTGAAAAAGGTGGAGTGGGGTCATTACATAAGCATCATCATACACAAATAACACATATTGAAAGCGGGTTATTTGAAGTGGAAATAAATGGAGAGAAAAAGATATTAAAAGGGGGTGATGGATTTTATGTACCGCCAAATGTTTTGCACGGTGCTGTATGTCTGGAAGCAGGAGTATTGATTGATGTATTCAGCCCGATGCGGGAAGATTTTGTTGGCGATAAATAAAGTTTTAAACAGGATAACCGATCGGTAAAAGATTATAATGAAGATTAAAGGACTTAGATGGTACATTATTGGGTTGATAGCCTTGGCTACGATCATTAATTATATTGATCGTACAGCCATCAATATCCTTTGGCCCTACATACATAAAGATTTTGGTATCAGTGAAGCAGATAGTAAAGATGCGTTGAAACTTATTACTACTTTCTTTATGATCGCTTATGCATTGGGACAAACTTTAACCGGTAAGCTGATGGATGCAATAGGAACCAGAATGGGTTTTGTTGTTTCTATTGTTGGTTGGAGTATTTCTATTGCTCTACATGCAGTAGCAAGAACATTGGCTGCATTTAATATTTTTCGTTTTATGCTTGGTATAAGCGAGGCCGGTAACTGGCCGGGTGCCGCCAAAAGTAATGCAGAATGGTTTCCGGCAAAAGAAAGAGCAATTGCTCAAGGTATATTTGGTGCAGGTGCTTCATTAGGTTCTGTAGTAGCTGCACCGTTTATCGCTTATGTGTTTGTAGCTTTCGGCTGGCAATGGACATTTGTAGGTATCGGTTTGTTGGGATTTCTCTGGATAATTCCATGGTTAATCATTAATAAAAACACACCAGACAAACATCCGTGGATTACAAAAGAAGAACAAGATTATATAGCAAGCTCTGCTACGAATAAAGCGACTGCACCTGTTGCAACAACTGTTTACACCTGGAAACAATTATTACAATTTAAAAATACCTGGGGCATTATTACATCAAGATTTTTTATAGATCCTGTTTGGTGGATGTTTGTTACCTGGCTGCCATTCTTCTTAAAAGAGAATTTTGGGTTTGATATAAAGCAAGTGGGTGCATTTGCATGGGTGCCATTTTTGTTTGCTGCTATTGGTGGATTAAGCGGTGGATTCTTTTCTTCCTGGCAAATTAAAAAAGGAAAGTCAGCAACAATGGCAAGAAAGAATGCAATTACCATAGGTAGTGTTATTATGCTGATCTCATTGGTAACAATAGCTATTTATTTAGAGAGTCTGAAAGACCAACCCGGTTTGACTATTGCATTAATCAGTGCAACGCTGTTTGGTTTTCAGTTTCTGATCAATAACCTGCAAACATTACCATCCGACTATTTCCATGGAAAAAATGTAGGAACAGTTGCGGGCATGAGTGGTACTTCTGCCGTATTAGGAACGTTGATCGTAACATGGCTGGTTCCTGTATTAACTAAAACAAGTTATACTTCCTTTTTTATAATGGCAGCACTGGTAGTACCGCTTGCATGGATATGTATCATGTTTATTGTTACAAAAACTAAAAATAATTCTCTAACTAATTGAAATAAATAATAACTGTAAAAACTGCGATATGAAAAAAATTCTATTTACAATGATGCTGATGATGACAGTTGGATTCATCTATGGACAGACAACTTACTATTGGGTAGGTGGTCTTACAGCGGTGTCTACTGCCGGAACTACAACCGGTGCAAATTGGAATACATCGTTAGATGGTACTGGTCTTACAAGGCCATCTTCAACCGGGGTTTCTGACATTTTAATTTTTGACGGTACCAATTTAGGAGGTACTACTCCTGTTTCAGGCCCGTCAACAGTAAATGTAAATGGTAGTATATCCTGTGCGCAGATAAAGTTTGTTAATGCAGCAGATATTACCTGGATTCGTATGACAGGAGGTACAAGTACAGTTACAATTAATGGTGAACTGGGAACTGATTTTATTATAGAAACCGGCACCAAATTATCTTTTTTGTCAACTGTGGGAAGTATACGAGTAGCAATGCTTGCGGGTACAACCGGAAGGTGCAGTGGAGCACTGGTTATGAATACAATATGGCAGGCTAGATTTGATAATACTACATCAGGTACAGCAGGGTCATTTATTTTTACAAATGGTTCTTCTTTAACTTCAAATATTATTTCCACTTCTAGTTCTTATGCTTTTGGAAGTTCTTCTCAATCTTCAAACGAATGGGTAATTTTTGAAGATGGTGCACATTTATATTATTTAGGAGGCTGGAGCCCTAACGGGAATAGTTCAACTTATTCTCCAATTTTATTTAAACCTGGTAGTTTCTGGCATCATCGTGCAGCCAGTGCTGGTGGTTCATTTTTTAATAAAAAAAGTTTTGGAAATCTTTCAATTGAAAACAACATAACAATACAGGCGGATGGTCAGATTTTCAGAATAAATAATTTCACTGTTGATGGAGGTTCTACATTTACTGTTTATACTTCAGGTCAAACTGCTGTAATGGGTAACTTAACGGTGAATGGCACTTTGAACGCAGATCCCACAAGTTCAAATGAAATCGTTTTTACTGGTAATGGAACACAAACAGTTTCTGGTACAGGTACTATCAGTGTTCCTGGATTAATTACCGGAAATCATTCAGCTATTGTATTAAACAAGAGCATTGCATTAATTACTGATGCAAAAGTTTACGGCAAAATGAATTTTACCGATAAGCAACTAACTGGTTTGGTAGATTTTACTGCACAAGGAATTGCAACTCCGGAAGTTGGTGCAGGTACTACCGCTAATGGGTCATATATTATTACAGCACATTCTGGTATTAGTACTACTGCGAGAGGTCAAAAAATTAGTGGTCCTGGTATACCTGCTAACACTACTGTTATAAGCGTTTCAACTACAGATGACCAGATTGTTGTTTCAAACCCGGCTACAGCAACAGCAGTTGGAGTTGAATTAACTATTACTTCAAATGGAGCTACATTACAAACAGCTAATACCAACGGATTTAATCCTGCAAATGGATCTGTTGTTGCATCTGGTAACATGACTTTTGAGGATGATATTAATTATATCATTGATGGAACTACTATCTGGCCTTTTGGTGTAACTACAGGCTCTTCTGGAAATATGATCAAAACAGGAAGTGTAGATGTGAATGCAAATATTACAGTTAATAAAGGTGTTACAATAAAAAACAACTTATTGATTAATGGTAAGATGACATTACGTCCTGCAGATACTGTTTATATTTTAACAGGAGGAAATATTACTGGTACCTTCAGTAATACAAAATATATAGCAACTGACTATGTAACTGCTACCGGAGTGCAAAGCGTTGTTCGTTATGATGGTGTCTCATCGGAAAAAACAATTCCAATCGGAACGGTTTCCTATTATCTGCCGGTAACAATTACCCCAACTTCATCTTCGAATTTCACAACTGCCGTTTTTCAGGGAATCACTACAAATGGAATGTTGACAGGAACTCCCTTTACGCCAACACAAAGGTTGCGGGTTGTAAATGCAGTATGGAATATTAACCGGTTAGCAGGATCTGGCAGTGCAACTTTACAGTTAGGATGGCAGACTCCACTGGAAGGAACAACTTTTAATACGCTGCCTAATTCGGATATTGGTCTTATAAGAAATAATGGAACACTTTGGGCTGTTCCAGTTGGAACTGGAGATAATACCACCAATATTGTGACCGGTCCGGTTACTAACTTTGGTGCATTTGGGGCAGGAGCAATTCCACAGGTAGATGTTTTTATATTTAATGATCTGCCGGTAAAAACATATGGTAATCCTGACTTTAATGGTGGTGCTACCAGTTTAAATACAACAAATCCAATAACATATACAAGTAGTAATCCGGCTGTTGCAACAATTATTGGAAGTAATATTCATATTACTGGTGCAGGTACAACAAATATTACTGCCTCACAAGCAAGCGATGGATTTTATCCTGATACCAGTTCAACAAAAGTGTTAACAGTAAATAAAGCGGCTTTAGAAATTAAGGCAGATAATAAATCAAGATTTGAAGGACTAGCCAATCCTCCTTTAACAATTACCTATACTGGTTTTGTATTGGGAGAAACAAATACGGTATTAACAACACAGCCAACCATTTCTACCACAGCAACGATTGCTTCTGCACCGGGGATGTATCCGATAACTGTTAGTGGTGCCACATCAGGCAATTACCTCATAACTCATACAAATGGTACACTAACGGTGATAGCAAAAACAACTCAAACAATTACATTTAATCAGCCGGCTACAAAAACTTATGGTAATGCACCATTTGCAACTGGTGCCACAAGCACTAACAATACGATACCTATTACTTATACAAGTAGTAATCCCGCAGTGGCCATTTTGTCTGGAAATATGATAACAATTACTGGTGCTGGTACAACTACTATTACAGCTATGCAGGCGGGCAATGATGGTTTCTTCCCGGCACCAAACGTAGCAAGGACGCTTACAGTAAATAAAGCAAACCTTACTATTAAAGCCAATGATGCTATAAAAACTACCGGAGAAGCAAATCCGGTTTTCACAATGACATATACCGGATTTGTTTTGGGTGAAACAGCAGCGAATCTTACAACGCAACCAATTGTTACTACCACTGCAGTTACTAATTCCTCTCCTGGATATTATGATCTTGTTCCAGGAAATGCGGTTTCTCAGAATTATAACATCACTTATACAAAAGGAAGACTTACCGTATTGCCACTTACCGGAACAGCTGCGCAGTTTCTATTGGCTTACAGGAACAGTAACGGAAATATAGCAGTAAGAATTTATTCTCCCGAGACTTACCTGGCTGATATAACTGTATATGACCTGAATGGAAGAATAATGGCCAGAAGAAACATACTGATGCCTGTTGGATTTGCCAGTGCAGAAATACCAGCACAGTTTTTATCATCGGGAATTTATGTTGTTACTGTAAGAGGTGAAGGAGTGAAGCTTGAAAAAATGATTCATTTCATTAAATAATTCTAAGTGTATGAAGAATAGTTTGTTTTTTGTTGTGGGAGTTTTTTTAATGAGTTGCAAGACTTTTAATGTGACAGCTCAATCCGGAAAACCTGTTGTATTTTCTTTAAACATGAAGGCTTTAGAGAAAAACAAAACAAGGATTGCTAATAAAGATCCACAAGTAATGGCGGCTTATAAGCAATTGATTAAAGATGCAGATAAGAAAGCATTAACATTCGGTCCAGTAAGTGTGATGGAAAAAACAGCTACACCACCCAGTGGTGATAAACATGATTATATGAGCCTGGCTCCTTATCATTGGCCTGACCCAACAAAGCCAGACGGCTTGCCTTATATAAGAAAAGATGGACAAACTAATCCGGAAGTAAAAGAGTATAAGGATAAAGATTATATGCCAAAGCTTTGCGATTATGTTTATCAACTTGGCCTTGCATATTACTTTTCCGAAGAGAATGTTTATGCTGAACATGCTGTAAAACTGCTGCGGGTTTGGTTTCTTGACCCGGAAACAAAAATGAATCCTAACCTGAATTATGGGCAGGCCATAAAAGGTGTGAACGAAGGAAGAGGTGCTGGTATGATAGACACAAGGCATTTTGTAAAAGTTATCGATGGAATTAATCTGATCAAAAATTCAAAATATTGGAAAGAGGCTGACCAGAAAGGAATGCAAAAATGGTTCACCGATTTTCTGAAATGGATGCAAACGAGTAAGAACGGAATAGATGAAATGAAAGCAAAAAACAACCATGGAGCCTGGTATGATGCACAACGATTAGCGATGGCATTGTTTATTGATAGCAGCAATCTGGCAAAAGAAATTGTCTTAAGTGCAGCTAACCGACTGGATTATCAGTTGGATGAAAATGGTTCTTTTCCGGCAGAAATGGAAAGAACGATTTCATTACACTATACTTCATTTGTTATGAATGCATTTTTTACGATTGCACAAATGGCTGAAGAAACAAAAATCGATTTCTGGAATTTTACAACTCCTTCTGGTAAATCATTAAAAAAAGCTTTTGATGCAGTGAAGCCCTATCTCACTAATGAAAAAGAATGGACAGGCCAGCAAATTAAAGATTTCGATTTTGAAGATGGCTATCCAATATTGATGGCGGGTGCGGCTCATTACAAATGTAAAGATTGTGAACAAGCTGTTCAGAAAATAGCTGATGAAAAAGCACCCCGTTTATTAATTAATCTATTGTATTAACTTTTTTTAAAAATAAAACTGCTATTATGAAAAAAATTCAGTGCTTGTTTATGTTCCTGCTGATGTTCAGTGGTGCTTTGATGGCACAAAAGAAAACGATTACCGGAAAGGTAATTAATCAGGGTGCCAATGAGCCTTTGTTAGGAGTTAATATCCTGGCCGAAAATCAAAGAGGTGGTGTGTCAACTAAACAGGATGGCACCTATTCAATAACCGTTGATAGCAAAACCGCTACATTGATATTTTCTTATGTTGGTTTTGTAACACAGACTGTTGTTATAGGGGATAGAACTACGATTGATGTGTCTTTAGTTCCTGCTGCCGCCACGGGTGAAGAAGTTGTGGTAATCGGATACGGTACACAAAAGAAATCGAGTGTAACGGGTTCTGTATCTAAATATTCAAATGAGCGGTTGGACGAAACAGCCAATTCCCGTCTTGACCAGGCATTGCAGGGAAAAATTGCAGGTGTTCGGGTACAAAATATTTCATCTGAAGCAGGGGCAGACCCTAAAGTAACCATCCGTGGAATTTCTTCCGTTTCCGCCGGAGCTGATCCTCTGGTAGTGGTAGATGGTCACCCGTTATATGAAGGAATGTCATTTGTAAATATGGCGGATGTGGCGTCAGTCGAAGTATTAAAAGATGCTGCTTCTGCAGCCATTTATGGTTCACGGGGTGCAAATGGTATTATCCTTATCACTACTAAAAGTGGAAAGGCCAATAAAACAAAATATGGAGTAAAGTATTCAACCGGGTTTAAAGATGCGTATGAGCTATACCCTATGATGACCACAACCGAGTATACGAACATGCTTTTCTATGAGGCAGCATTAAAATTGAAAGATCCCAGCATAACACCACCAACATTGACTCAAATTGCTTCTACAAATGAAAGAGCCGCCTATATTTTTGAAAAAGATTACAGAGGTGGTGTAGGTACCAACTGGCAGCGGGAGGCTATCCGTAGTGCCAACGTACAGAATCTCCAGATGAATGTATCAGGTGGTAATAGTGGGGTTAAGTACTATATCTCCGGTGGTTACCAGAACGACCAGGGTATGATGTACCATAGTGAATACGAAAGGTTTACTGCAAAAGCGAAAATCGATGCGCAGTTAAGTAAAAAGGTGAAATTATCTTTTAATTTCAATCCATCTTATATAAAAAGAGAAAGACCTTCCACTAGTTATACAGATTTTTTTAGATTACAATCTTTTTTACCCGTTTATGTAGATGAGTCGCTTGTGAATTTTATACGACAGAATCCCAGCTATGCCAATGTGCAAGTTGGCGATTTTGCACAGGCGAATATGTTTAATGGAAGGGTGTATTCCGGAATTATGCCCGATGGGAGTAACTGGGTTACTACCTCAGCAAGCACACCTTTTGCTACATCAAATCAATCACCAAAATCGGTACTGGAAACAAGGAAAATAACATCCAACGATTACCGGGCATTAACTTCAGGCGATTTAACTATCAACATTCTTCCGGGTCTTGATTTTAAAACTTTAGCCAGTGCCTTTGTTCGCTATTCGTCCGGATTAGATTTTGCCCAATCAAATTCAAACAGGGCAGGAGATATTAATAAAGGTGTTTACACAAGTACGTTGTTTGTCGATCTGTTATCAGAAAATACTTTATCCTATAACAAAAGAATAAAAGATCATTCTTTTGATTTACTGGCTGGCTTTACTGCTCAAAAAACTAAAATTAAAAATGAGCAAACCACAGGTACCAATTTCGCTAGTGATAACGTTACAACATTGAATACAGGTACCGTTACCCTTGATCCAACTGAAACTTTTAATAATAAATTAAGCAGGGGATTGCTTTCTTACCTGGGCCGGGTATTGTATAGCTATAAAGACAAGTACCTGGTGAATGGTTCCTTCAGGGCTGACGGAAGTTCTTATTTTGGACCAGGTAACAAATGGGGATACTTTCCTTCTGTTTCTGTTGGTTGGGTTGCCAGCAAAGAAAAGTTCCTGGAAAATGCAAACTGGTTAAGTAATCTTAAATTCAGAGGTAGTTATGGCGCCACTGGTAATAACAATATTGGAGATTATTTATTTGTTGATCTTTTATATGCTAATAATTATCCTTTTGGCGGGACGGTTACTGGCGGGCAATCAATTTCAAGAAGTATTCTCTCCAATCCGGATATCACCTGGGAATTGACAAATCAACAAAACTATGGCATGGATGTAGCACTTTTTAAAAACGCCATTTCATTTTCTTTGGACCTATACAGCTCAAAAACAGATCAATTATTATTACAACAGGCCACACTTGGTTTTACAGGTGTGCCAAGTTTTATAAACAATATTGGAAAAGTTCAAAATAATGGAATTGAGTTTGAGATCACTTCTAATAATGTCAGAAAAAAAGATTTCAGGTGGTCAACATCAGCTAACATTTCGCACAATAAAAATAAAATTTTAGCACTTGGAGACGAAGCATTGTTGCTTAACCAGGGGGAAAGAACGGAATTATATCTGAACAAAGTTGGTGGTCCGCTCATCCAGTTTTTTGGTTATAAAACAAATGGCGTTTGGCTTTCGCAGGCAGATATTACAGCTTCCGGGCTTACGACCAGCCTGCCAAATGGAATGGTAGCTGGCGGGTTAAAGCTTGTAGATGTAGATGGTAACGGAAAGCTTGATGTAAATGATCGTACGGTTATTGGAAATCCTTATCCGGATTTTAACTGGGGTATAGCCAACAACTTTACATATAAGGATTTTGATTTCAGTTTCTTTTTCCAGGGTGTGCAAGGTGGCAACGTAATAGGTGGCGATGCCAATTACAATGAAACAAAGCGTTACAATAAAAATTACAATAGTAACAGGTGGATCAGCCCTATGTTTCCAGGTGATGGCAAAACGCCTTATTCGACATTGGGATTTAACTGGATGCTGACAGATTATGTAGTGGAAGATGGCTCTTACTATGCATTGAGGGAAGTATTGGTGGGTTATACCTTGCCTGGCAAACTTGCAAAAAAAGCAGGATTGAATTCAATGCGGGTTTATTTTTCCGGCCAGAATCTTTTTTTCCATAAGGCAGCCAGTTTCAGAGGACTTAATCCTGAAGCAAGAAATACATCAGGCCGATATAGCACACCATTGGTCGATGGTTATCAAAGGGGAGCTTTCCCGATACAAAAAACATTCTTGTTTGGTGTTGATTTTAATTTTTAATTGAAAAACAGATTTATTATGAAAAAGCTACATTATATAATTGTATTTTTTTACTTCAGTTTAGGCTCTTGTAAAAAAATAATTGATCTCTACCCGGAATCCAATTTAAATACGGGTACATTTTATAGTAATAATGATGAAGTAAAAGCTGGCCTCACGGGTTGCTATAATGGTTTGCAGGCACCAATGAGCCGTGAATGGCAGTTTACAGAACTACGATCAGACAATTCCTATATGGGATCTCCCGGCAGTACAAATTCATTCAACCGGGATCTGAGTGATCTGGATGAATTTATTCCGGCAACTACAAATGATGGTCTTTACCAGTATTGGCTCGATACTTATTTTAATATCCGTAGTTGCAATATTGTATTGCAAAAGTTAGGTGTAAACTATGACCCGGCCACTGGTGCGATCAGCTTGTCAAATATTGATATACCAATAAGCGATGTTAACAGGAAACAATTTGCCGGCGAAGCACTCTTTATAAGAGCCTATCACTATTTTAACCTTGTTCGGTTATACGGTGGTGTTTTCCTGGTGCATACACCTATTTCGCCAACGGTATCTAAAACAATGAACCGCTCCACTGTTGCAGATATCTATAAATTAATTACTGCTGATTTATCTACTGCAGCTACTTATATGAACAGTTTGAAGTTCGGCCAGATACCTGCAGCGGATAAAGGAAGAGCCACTTCATGGGCGGCGAAAGCATTGTTAGGTAAAGTGTACCTGACGCAAAACAAAAAGACTGAAGCCATTACCCAATTGCAAGACGTAGTAACCAATAGCGGTTATGGCCTGCAACCTACTTATGCCGGCGTTTTTTCTATAACCAGTGAGTTGAACAACGAAATTCTGTTTACAGTAAGTTACAAAGCCGGTGGGTTTGGTTTGGGTTCTCCTTTTGGAAATACTTTTGGTCCTCTGGGCAGTAGTTCGGACGTAATCAATGGGTCGGGAAATGGTTGGAATACTCCGACGAGCAGTATCGATTCTTTTTATACTGGTGGAGATACAAGGAAAGCGGTAACTATTGCAAAATATAAACCTGGAACTCCGCAAGAGGTTATTTATGTAAAAAAATACCTGACACCTGTTGCCATTTCGTTTGATGGTGAAAGTGACTGGCCTATCATCAGGTATGCCGATGTATTATTAATGCTGGCAGAAGCACAGGGCAATACGGCTTCAAGTGTTGGATACATCAGCCAGGTAAGAGTAAGAGCGGGGTTGTCTTCAATCTCAGGTGCATTTGCTACTGTTGCTGAGTTTGAAAAAGAACTGACAGATCAACGTAGGGCTGAGTTTGCATTTGAAAATCACAGATGGTTTGATTTACTGCGTTACAAAACCACCCTGACAACTATTGATCCTATTCAAATACTAAAAGCACATTTTGCTTATGAATATGTGTCACATTATAGCACCTATACAGCACCAACACCAACCCTGGCTTTTTTACAGGGAAATGTTACGAATGAAAAATTATTGTTGCCTATTCCGCAACATGAGATTGATACGAATACACAATTGGTAATAGCACAAAACCCTGGATATTGATTATTATAAGATTTAACCAAAAGTAATTGCTAAGTCCAACAGTAAAAATTTATTTCACAGTTGGACTAATTTTTGAAAGAATAAAATGTCTGAAATATAAGTTCAAACTAAGATTAATGAGAAAACTATTATTGTTTATCAGTTTATTTTCTGTTGCAGGAATATTGTATTCACAGGATACAGATACAACAACATACAAACCTGTTGAATATCCAGATGGATTTACAGCACAGATAGATGTCTTGTACACACAGGTAGATGGCTGGGATGGTCGTATGGACTTATACCTTCCGCCAAAATCGAAAGGGCCTTCACCTGTGGTTATTAATATACATGGTGGTGGCTGGAACAAAGGTGTGAAAGAATCGCAAACAGGTTACAGCACTTTTTTTAAAAATGGGTTTGCAGTAGCAAATATTGAATACCGCCTGACAGGACAAGCTACAGCACCTGCTGCCATTGAAGACACCCGGTGTGCATTGATCTATTTAATAAAGAATGCAAAAGAGTTAAACATTGATGTAAACAAAATAGTTATCATGGGTGGAAGTGCTGGTGGTCATCTTGCATTAATGGGAGGGTTGTTAGCAAACGATCCTCGGTTTGATACCAATTGTCCCGGAGTTGACAATGTAAAAGTTGCGGCTATTATTGATAAATATGGTATTACTGATGTTTGGGATTGGGGCTATGGCCCTGTAATCAGAAGCAAGTCAGCAAAAAACTGGCTGGGAAAATATGCTACTGATGAAAAATTTGCCAAGTCAGTTTCACCGATCAACTATGTAGCAAAAGATAGTCCCCCGGTATTTATTGTACATGGAGATGCTGACCCAACTGTTCCTTATCAGCAATCTGTTGATCTGCATAAAAAATTGGAGAAGGCTGGTGTGCAAACAGAATTCATAACTGTTAAAGGAGGTTTGCACGGAAAATTTGAAAAAGAAAAAAACAGTGAGGTTAATAAGGCTATAATGGATTTTATTCTATCCACTCCGCTATTTAAAGAAAAATAAATTGAATAGAACAAGTGTTACAATATTATTGTTGCTGCTGCTGCTGAATGTGATGTGTAGTAAAAAAACATCCACTCCGCCGGAAACACCACTACCGCCTGTATCGAATGCAGTGGTTTTAAATGCAGACGGGCCGGGTAACACCTATGAACTCATCAATAGTAAACTGACTCCCGGATTTGATGCAGTGGAAAATCCTGAATGTGTT
>JBBSJN010000010.1:0-30659 GCA_038257235.1 Chitinophagales bacterium | reverse complement strand
CTTTTTTATTAAATGTCGGGAAGACAGGATTCGAACCTGCGACCCCCTGGTCCCAAACCAGGTGCGCTACCGGCCTGCGCTACTTCCCGATCCTTCTGAATAAATCAGAATTGGGAGTGCAAATATAAAGGCTTTATGATTATTATTCCCATTTTTTTAATCTTCAAAACAAATGCCGGCAACAACCTTTTAAAGCTCTTGTCGGCATCTGTTATAATCAGTTCAAACTACTTGCTGGGAACACTTAAAGGGGTTGTTGTTGAAAAATACATTAGCTTATTCATCTGCTTATTTTTTACATCATCCAGATAAACAGCAAAAGCTACAATAATTTTGCTACCACCCATTGCTGGTAATTGATCAAATGGAATAAATAACTCCAGGTTTTTTTGACCAGCTTTATTGTAACTAATTTTTTTATTGGGCATTAAAATGGCCTTACGGTAAGTCGCCAGTGTGCCACCCCAATTATAATAATCACCATCTGCTTTCAGGTAATAACCATCCTGATCTGCCAGCCTGGCAACAAAATAAACTTCTCCCATTTTTGAATTTGTCTTTACATCAAACGAAGGTGTAATAACAATGCCTTTTCTTACCAGATCATTTACAACCTTAAGATTCCCTACATTGGTCACATCTACTTTTGCAACTGCGAAGTCTGACTCTTTTTTATTTTTAGGATAAAATGCTCCAATTATTTTTTTATCACCACCAGAAAGTTCATAATTATCTTTTAAATTATAACCATCTGTTGTTTGCCAGGAAGCTATTGAATAATGCATGATGGATTTAGGATCATATACAGTACCATTTGTATAAAACTGATTGCTCATCTCAAAAACATTAAAATCAACTTTAGCCTTATCCCATCCTTGTGTTTCTCTGTAATAACTGTAAACTGAGTCAGTTTTTTTCCAATTAACAGCTCCCGGATAACTTTGCTCATGCAATAAACCTAATGAATGGCCAAACTCATGCATCACAACTCTTTTTAATTCTTTTTCATTCCAATGATCCGGATCTGCCCGCATTTCAGTAATTAACTGCGTTAAATTATATGGGGGATTAATTCCTTTCTTTTTCAGACTTGCTATATAATAATCGGCATCAGCAAAAAATAATGTATCAAAGTTGATGGTTTGTTCATTTTGCTTTCTAAATCTTGATTCAGTACCCACTGCTGAGTTATGGCCATAACCTTTACCAAGCTTAATTCGCAAATCAGTTGCAGCGGCATTATCTGGCTGAAAATTAAATGTGATGTTGGCAAATTTCTCCCATTCCTTTGCATACTGCATTACTTTAGCCCTGAGTGCTTTACTTCCTCCGGCCATAAACTTCACATTTAACACTGTTCCGTTTTCCCACATATGATAATTGTCGCCGACACCCCGATCGCCCAGTGTATCTTTTTTCTTCAGCATCCATTGACCAATTCCGGAGCTACAGCCTGGCTTTGGAAAATCCTGTGCTTTTGACTGAATACCGATAAGCATTACTATAATCCCGATAACTAAAATCTTTTTCATGAGTATATTTTAATTTATGATCGAATATAAAGCGGATATTTCAAACTACTAATACCCATTGAACGGTATAAATTCCCTTCTATTAAAAAATCTTGTTAAACAGACGTTGAAAAGACCGAAAAAGTCACAAAAAAGCTCTGCAAATATTGCAAAGCTTGATTTTCTGCGGAGAGAGTGGGATTCGAACCCACGGTACAGTGTAACCCGTACGACGATTTAGCAAACCGTTCCTTTCGGCCACTCAGGCATCTCTCCTACCCAATTATTAAGGGGAGGCAAAAATAAAGATTTGATTCAAGAAATCCCAAATAATAAATCCAAAATACGAGGCCCCTATTCAAAAAAAAATCCAAATCCCATATAATCTGGAATTTGGAACTTGTCTGCCGACAGGCAGGTTTTCTATTTGAATATTTTTTATCCTACATAGCAGCTAATTGCACCTTCTGCTGAAGTTCTAATACATTTTCTCTGAAAACTCCATCCGTATCCATTAAGTCTTTAACCGTTTGGCAGGAATGAATTACAGTGGTATGATCTCTTCCTCCAAAATGTTCGCCTATTGTTTTTAAAGAATTTTTGGTGAATGCCTTTGCCAAAAACATAGTAATCTGTCTGGCTTGAACAATCTCTCTTTTACGGGTCTTTTCCAAAAGTTTACCATATGACACATCAAAGTATTCGCATACCATTTTCTGGATGGTATCGATAGTAATTTCTTTGCTGGATGATTTTACAAAATTTCGTAACACTTTCTTTGCTAAGTCTAGATCAATTTCCCTTCTATTCAGCGAAGATTGTGCCAAGAGTGAGATTAAGGCCCCTTCTAATTCTCTTACATTATTACTAATATTATAAGCGATATATTTAACCACCTCTTTTGGCATTTCCAAACCATCATTTTTCATCTTCTTTTCCAGTATCTCAATCCTTGTATCATATTCCGGTACTTGCAAATCGGCACTTAAGCCCCAACGGAAACGGCTTAATAACCTTTCCTGCACACCATCAAGATCTTTAGGCGATTTATCTGAAGTAAGTATCAGCTGTTTGTGAGATTGATGTAAATGATTGAAAATAGCAAAGAAAGCATCCTGCGATTTTTCAGCTTTTGCAAAAAACTGAACATCATCTATTATTAACACATCAATCAACTGATAAAAATGGATAAAGTCATTAATAGCATTATTACGGCTATGATCCATAAACTGGTTGATGAACTTTTCTGAGCTTACATACAGCACCACTTTATTAGGGTGAGCTCTTTTTACCTCATTACCAATTGCCTGAGCCAGGTGAGTTTTACCCAATCCTACTCCACCATATATAACTAATGGATTAAAAGAGTTAGTTCCTGGCTTTTCAGCTACAGTTTTTCCGGCACGGCGGGCCACCCTGTTACAATCACCTTCAATAAATGCTTCGAAAGTATAGATATGATTAAGCTGCGGGTCAATCTGCATTTTTTTCAGACCCGGTATTACAAAGGGATTCTTTACTGGATTGTTTATGACGAGTGGAAAATCCATTTCGTTATTTGAAAAAGTTTTAAAACCCTGACCACTTACATCCATGGTAACTGGTTTGTTCTTACTATTACCACTATCAACCATGATGCGATATTCAAGACGAGCCTCTTTACCAAGCTCTCTCTTTAATGTCTTCGCTAATAAATTTACGTAATGTTCTTCAAGATACTCGAAAAAAAATTGACTGGGAACCTGTATAACTAATACATTGTTCTTAATTGAAACCGGATAGATCGGTTCGAACCAGGTTTTGTAATGCTGCCATTCTACGATGTCTTTGATAATCTTCAAACAATTGGTCCAGATTTTTTCAGCATTTTTCTCCATCAGATTAGTAAGCAGTTTATATTGGGTTAACTATAGTTGTTCATCTCAATAAGTTCAAAAAAAATCTCCACACAATGTCAATAAAAAAAATTGGACAGGAAGGCGAATATCACCATTTCTTTTATAAAAAAAAATTTTTATCCAACTGTTTTTTGTGAAACAGAAATATTATGATTTTTGGTCAGTTTTTTGCCCGAAAATTTGGAAAATTCAAAATCTAACCTACCCAAAATAATCCCGGCAAAACCAACCTGATTCACTATAACATCGTTATTCTTTTTATTCTTATAGACAAGCGGTTCGTCTAAAAAACTATGGGTGTGGCCCCCAATAATCAAATCAATATTCTCCGTTTCTTTTGAAAGTACTTCATCGCTTATCAAATTATTTTCTTTATACTTATTACCAAGATGGGATAAACAAATTATCATATCACAATCTTCTTTTCTTTTTAAATGTTCACCAACTTCATTAGCTTTTTGAACAGGATCTAAAAATTTCGTTGCGCCAAATAAATTATCCGGTATTAAACCTTTTGCTTCAATTCCAATTCCAAACACCCCAATTTTCAATTTGTCTTTTTTAAAAATCGTATAGGGTTTTGTTTTATTTTCCATCGGTGTGCCTGCAAAATCATAATTGCAAATCACCATCGGAAAATTTGCATGCTTAGTTAATTGTGTTGCCAGGTTTTCCATACCTGCATCAAAATCATGATTGCCTATTGTTGTTGCATCATATCCTAATGCAGACATTGCTTTTATTTCCGGTTCTCCTTTGTAAATATTAAAATAAGGTGTGCCTTGAAATATATCACCAGCATCTAATAACAAAACATGGTCTTCCTGGCTTCTTATCTTACTGATCAATTGTCCTCTCGCAGCTATACCACCAAGCCCCTGGTTGCGGCTTCCATCCATGGGAAATGGCTCCAACCGGCTGTGCGTATCGTTGGTGTGCAAAATGGTTAGTTTTATAGATTTATGATACTCTGCGGCTTCTGCAATAGTTGGGCCTGCAAGAAAAGCACCTGCTGACAGACTAATCTGTTGTATAAATTTTTTTCTATTCAAAATATGTTACCCTGTTTTCAATTTTTGCATTTATACTTTTACCCTCCCTTTTCAATGATTCGATATAATCAAATAAAGCATCCCTCATCAGATAGCCAATTGAAATCTGTTGAATATCTTTAAGCATTACAGCATCTCCACCTCCATTTGCCACATAATCAGAATTAGCGATTATATAAATATGTTCAGGTTCCAGTTTTTTACCATTGATCATAACATCAAAAGCTTTTTTGTTTTTCATCTGCATAGTTAATCCTGCTACTGGCCAACCTCCCTGATTTGCTGTTAAATCTAAAAAATCCTGTAACACATTTCCTTTTACTTTTTGTAAAATCAATAAATTATCAAATGGCATTAATTCAAATATCTTTCCGTTTGTAATATTGCCTTTCGATAACTGATTTAAACGGATTCCACCATAATTCATAAATGCAACATCAATATGAGTTTTAAATTTTTCCCTTGCCATTTGCAGATAGGCATCTGCCATAAAATTGCCTAACTCACCTTCTGGTAGTTTTTTATCTAAATTCTTTTCTACATATCCTATTACATTATTCATCATTGAATTTACTTTCACTTTGTAAGGTGTAAGAAAATTTACAAGAGCTATATTTTTTTGTAGCGTATCGTGAATTTGATACGACTGATATTCAAGTGTCTGACTTTTATATAATGTATTACAGGATAGGCTTGCAAATACAAGTGTAAAAAAAACAGGAAATAAGAGTGGATTTTTATTCATTTTATAAGCCTGCATTGAAGGTATCAATATTTCAATGAAAACAAAATAGAATTGCAGTTTTTATTTGCATCTTTGTACTCAATTTTTTCAGGATAAAAACCTGACAATATGCAAAAGACTATCTCTATTAAACTGCTTCCATCCGAAGCTTCCAGTATTACAACTGTAACTGAATATATTGCGGAAACAGCAGCAGTTAATTTTGCTGCTATTTCCGGGTATACTATTCTAAAGCAATCAATTGATGCAAGAAGTAAGCAACCCTGGATCAATCTCACACTTTTAGCCTACATTGATGAACCTTTCAAAAAAAGGGACTTACTCCGATTTAATTTTATAGATGTTACTACGGCCGCTAAAAAAGTAATTATTATTGGTGCAGGACCTGCCGGATTGTTTGCTGCACTGCAGCTAATTGAATCTGGTATTAAACCCATTTTACTTGAAAGAGGAAAAGATGTAAGAGCCAGAAGAAGAGACCTTGCAATCTTGAATAAGGAAGGCGAAGTAAACCCTGAAAGCAATTACTGTTTCGGCGAAGGCGGTGCCGGCACTTACAGTGATGGCAAATTATATACAAGAAGCAGTAAAAGAGGTGATATAAACAGAATCCTGAACCTCTTCGTTCATTTTGGGGCAGAGGAAAAGATTCTTTACGAAGCACATCCACATATCGGTACCAATAAATTACCGGGTATTATCACTGCTATGAGAGAAAAAATTATTGCTTGTGGCGGTGATTTTTTATTTGAAAAGAAAGTAGTTGATTTTATTATACAAAATCAGGAAATAAGAGGCGTAAAAACACAAGATGGCAATTCCTTTGATGGAGATGCTGTTATTTTAGCAACCGGGCATTCGGCAAAAGATATTTTTTATTTACTACATGACAAAAAGATACTGATTGAATCGAAACCATTTGCATTGGGAGTAAGGGTAGAACATCCGCAATCATTAATTGACAACAGTCAATACCATTGCAACATTCGCAGTGAATATTTACCACCAGCTTCTTACAGTTGGGTGCAGCAGGTTGATGGCAAAGGTGTTTTTTCCTTTTGTATGTGCCCCGGCGGCATTATTGCACCGGCAGCCACTTCACCGGGAGAACTGGTTGTGAATGGCTGGAGCCCTTCTAAAAGAAACAATCCGTATGCAAACAGTGGCATTGTTGTAACAGTGGAAGAAAAAGACATGACTGCTTTTAAAAAACATGGCCCATTAGCTGCTTTACATTTTCAGCAGGCAGTAGAAAGAAAAGCATTTGATATTGGTGGTGGAAAGTTTGTTGCGCCGGCACAACGGTTGGTTGATTTTACGAATAATAAAATTTCAGCTTCACTTCCCGATTGTTCGTATTTGCCCGGTACTAATTCGAGCAGCTTAAAAGATGTGCTACCAGATTTTATACATAAAAGTCTGCAACTTGCTTTTGCTGAATATGGAAAGAAAATGCCTGCCCGACTTGGCGGGAAAGGCTATTTTACAAACGATGCTATTGTAGTAGCAACAGAATCCAGAACATCATCACCTGTTCGTATTCCCAGAGATGGCAATACATTAGAGCATCCACAGATTAAAAAATTATATCCATGTGGAGAAGGAGCAGGCTATGCCGGAGGTATTGTAAGTGCCGCAATGGATGGCGAAAGAGTGGCGAAGATGATTGAAATAGCTATCAATAAAAATGAATCTCCTTATATTTAGGCATTTCACACGGCAAAATTTGCAACTTGCCGATTAATTGCAGCCGTCTCATCAGGAAATTTATTTTTGTATTACAAACCAACTAAATATGACCTTACTCGAACTAAAAAATCTCAAAAAATATTTTGCCACACAAAAAGCTGTTGATGATATCAGTCTGAAAGTAGAACAAGGGCAGATATTTGGACTCTTGGGACCCAATGGTGCTGGCAAAACCACATTGATAAGGATGATCACCGGAATTTTTTATCCGGATGAAGGGGAAATCATTTTTGATGGTAAAAAATTTGACCCGATAAAGGATGTAGAGTATATAGGCTATATGCCTGAGGAAAGAGGCTTGTATAAAAAGATGAAGATCGGTGAGCAAACCATGTACCTGGCTCAATTAAAAGGATTGAAAAGAGCAGATGCCCTTGCAAAAATCAAAGAATGGTTTATCAAATTTGAAATGGAGGGATGGTGGAACAAAAAAGTGGAAGACCTGTCAAAAGGGATGAGCCAGAAACTGCAATTTGTTACAACGGTTTTACACAATCCAAAACTCATCATTCTCGATGAACCTTTCAGCGGACTTGATCCTGTAAACAGTAATCTTATTAAAGACGAGATTTACAACCTGGCAAAAAATGGTGCTACTATCATCTTCAGTACACATCGTATGGAACAGGTAGAAGAAATATGTGATCATATTGCTTTAGTAAACAAAGGAAGCATCATATTAGACGGTACAGTGGCAAAAGTGAAACAGGACTTTAAAGAAAACCTGTTTAGTATCGGAGCTGAACAGATGCCTTCAGTAAATGGAACTGCTCCGTTTGATATTGTAGGGTCAAAAGCAGATAAACAAATTGTAAGAATAAAAGAAGGCAGCAGTCCAAATGATGTACTGCAATATCTTTTGCAGAATGGTGTACAGATACATTCATTCAATGAAATACTGCCTTCGCTGAATGATATTTTCATTAAGCTGGTAGAAGGCACACCGACTGCCCGTCAATTTCAAAAAGTATAACCATTACCAACTAAACTAATTATAATGAACAAGATCTGGCTAATAATAAAAAGAGAATACCTGACAAGAGTTCGGAAAAAGACATTCATCATTTCAACTATACTCTTTCCACTTCTTTACCTCGGATTGATTTTCGGAATGGGATTTATTGCTGATAAAAGCCGGCAAACACTGCATATAGCCATCATTGATAATTCAGGATATTTCACAGAAAATCTGATTCAACAGGAAAACGCTATTGACAAGAGTTCTGTCCTGACTCTTGTTAAAAACAATCCTGAAAAAGTAATTGCCGATTACAAAAAAGAAGGGTTTGATGGTTATATCAAAATCCCTTCCATGAGTTGGAAAGAAGGAAATGACAGCCTTTTATTCAAATCCAATAAATCTTACGGAAGTTCGGCCAAAGCTCCTGTAGAGTCAAAGTTGAACAGGATATGGAGTTCCATAAAAAATGACAGCTTACAGATCGATACTGAGAAACAGGTAATACTTACAAAAAAACTAACTGTTACTGCCCAAAATATAGAGGATGAAAATGCTAATGCTAAAACGGCCGAAGGCATTGGTTATGTAGCAGGCTTTCTTATATATTTTATTCTTTTGATCTACGGCTCCCAGGTAATGATGGGTGTAATGGAAGAAAAAACAAACAGGATTGCAGAAGTCATTGTTTCTTCAGTAAAGCCTTTTCAAATGATGCTGGGCAAAATTTTAGGCATTGGGCTTGTGGCATTAACACAGTTCCTGCTTTGGATAGCATTTGTATTGATTGTTTATAATGTAGGTAAAGCAGCAGGTGGCGATATAGCCAGTGGCCTTGTTGGTAACATACAAGGTATGTTTGCCAGTGTAAATGTGCCATTGGTGTTGTTCTGTTTTGGATTCTATTTCCTGGCAGGCTTTTTCTTCTACGCTTCGCTGTATGGCGCCATAGGAAGTGCTGTTAATGAAGACATGCGGGAAGCTCAATCATTAAGTTTTCCAATCACCATGCTTGTAATTATTTCCATTGCATTGATGACAGCTGCTATTAACGACCCAACCGGACCCATAGCTGTTTGGGGAAGTATCATTCCATTTAGTTCGCCCATTGTAATGATGGCAAGAATACCTTATGGTGTGCCGGGAACAGTTCCCTACTGGCAATTAGGCCTTTCCATGGCGCTATTGGTAATAGGATTCATATTCACCGTTTGGTTTGCCGGAAAAATTTACCGCACAGGCATTTTAATGTATGGCAAAAAACCAAGTTGGAAAGAAATGATTAAATGGGCTTTTAGAAAAAACTAACTACCGCTTAAATAAAAACAAAAAACCCATTCCGTTTAAAAGGAATGGGTTTTTTGTTAAAATTTTCCAGTTTTCAATTTTGTTCCAATCAAATACGAATTCAATCGTATATTTGATACGAAGACTTTCGTGAAACAATTCAGCCATTAAAAAATTAAGTATGAAATGAGACAAAAAATTATTGAGCAACCTTTTTATAAATGCGATAATATTTTTTTTGACGAATAACATAATACAAATTTCTAAAAACAAAAAATACAAATATGAAACCAAGAACCATTTTAAACAATCGTTTATTGATTGTGCTGTTAACAGCAGGGCTTACCGTAGGGCTGATTTCCTGGGATTACCAGCAAACACCTGGACAATTTGAACAATCGATAAATGACACTATACCAAAAAAGCCTACCCGGCCTTCGGACGGTAAACATTACGACAGAGATAAAAAAGTACGAAACCTTGATGATGTTTTGGATGAACTGGATGCCGCTGATATGAAGATAAATATGGAGAATATTCAACAGGAATTGGCAGAAGCAATGAAAAGTTTTGACCAGGAAAAAATAAAGTTTCAGATTGAAAAAGCGATGGCACAAGTTGACCTCGCAAAAATTCAACAAGAAGTAAAGGAATCAATGGCCAAGGTTGACTTTTCTAAAATGCAGGCTGAGCTGGCAGAAGCGATGAAGAGTATTGACCTGGCAAAAATTCAAAAAGAAGTACAGGAATCGCTGGCAAAAGTTGATTGGGAGAAAATAAAAACCGAAATAGAAAAAGAAAAAAATATCGACTTTAAAAAAGTTCAGGACGAGATGAAAGAGCTGGGGCCAAAGATGGAAATGGAGTTGAAGAAAGCTAAAATCGAAATTGAAAAAGCAAAAGCCGAAATCAAAGAATATAAAACTTTTACAGACGGATTGGAAAGTGATGGACTGATCAACAAAAAAGAAGGCTTTACATTAAAGCATAAAGATGGAGAGCTTTTTATTAATGGAAATAAAGCATCTCAAATGACATACACCAAGTACAGAAGCTTTCTTGAAAAACATAAACAATTCAATATTAAAATAAACGACAATGATTTCAAACTCGATATTGATTAACGCTTTAGTTTAGTGTGTTGTACAACATAGCCATGAAAAACAATAGTCCCGCTTCTACGGGACTATTTTAGTTATTTAACTTGACTAATTATTTTAAAACCCACCTGCGCCAAAAGGCGATGGAATAATGTCGAACTCCGGAGCTTCAATCATTTCAATGTTCAGCTGGAAAGCTTCATCAGTTTTTATTACAACTTTTTCTTTTGTAATTTTTCTGTAGCCCGATTTCTCGAAAATAAATTTATAAGTACCCGGCTTCAATTCATCAAAATTATACCCGCCGGACTCATCAGTTGATACTACTTTCTCTTTTTTTGAAACAAGAATCGCAGTTACACATACATCCTTTACAGGCTTTTTAGTTGTAGAGTGAATCACAAAGCCATTTATTTCATCTTTTTTGCCATCACCTGGATTTGGCCAACCTGTATTGGCATTTGCTGCAGAATATCCTAAAAAGGAAACCGCAATAAATAATAATTTCTTTTTCATTGCACTTATTTTGAATGGTTTATTAATAACCCTTCAGCACATTTCAAGTTGGTAGTGACCAATAAAATTAGAGCATTTTTACCGGATTCGCCAAACCGTCTGTAAACTCTTTCCAAATATTTTTTACGATCTCTCCAGCAGGTAAAATATTATCTACTAAAGCACTTACCTGCCCTATTTCAAGCTCACCTTCGATTAAATCACCTTCAAACATTCCTTTTTTTGCTCTTGCCCTTCCTAATATTGTTTTCAACTCTTCTACCGTTGCTCCTCTTTTTTCTGCGGCATCCACTTCTTTAAAAAATTCGTTCTTCAGTAGTCTTACCGGCGTCAGCTGTTTCATTGTCAGCTTAGTATCTCCTTCTTTCGAATTCACTACTTCTTTTTTAAAATTAATATGAGACGAAGCTTCTTCGCTTGCCACAAACCTGCTCCCCAACTGCACTCCTTCTGCTCCCATCACCATTGCTGCCAGCATCTGTCTGCCGTTTGCAATTCCTCCTGCCGCTATTACCGGAATCCTTACCGCTTCAGCAACTGCTGGTATCAATACCATGGTTGTTGTTTCCTCCCTCCCATTATGTCCACCAGCTTCAAAACCTTCAGCTACTACTGCATCGCATCCCGCTTCTTCCGATTTTTTAGCAAATTTTGAAGAGCTAACCACATGCACAACTGTAATTCCCTTTTCTTTTAAGACGCTGGTCCATGTCTTTGGGTTACCGGCAGATGTAAAAACAATTTTTACACCTTCTTCAATTATTATTTCAATAAGCTTGTCAGTATCAGGGTACAGTAAGGGTACGTTTATTCCAAAGGGACGGATAGTTGCAGCTTTACATTTACGGATATGTTCTCTTAAGACATCAGGATACATCGATCCGCTGCCTATAATGCCTAACCCACCAGCATTACTCACAGCACTGGCCAATTTCCAGCCACTTGCCCAAACCATTCCGGCCTGGATGATGGGATAATCTATTCCAAAAAGTTTTGTAATACGATTAGAGAAACCCCCTGTCCCCCTAAAGGGGGAACTTAATGCTGTCATTTCATTCATTTTAGAAAATTATTCTAATCACACTGCAATAAAGCACTAAGATGCTTTAAGAAAATTATTTACTCCCCATTAGGCCCGCCCGGATGACCGGTCGGACGGGGGTTGGGGGTTTTATCCCAGATCAATACTTGTATTGTCACCAATATTCAGCGAACGGGATTCGCCACGAAGATTAGTATCGCTGCCGATTACTGAATCGTCCAACACAATATCATAAAGATTGGAAAATGAACCAATGATAGAATCTTTAATGATCGAACTATCAATATTTGAATTTTCGCCAATAGTAACATTCGGACCGATAATAGAATTTTTAATATTACATCCGCCACCAATACTTACTGGCTGAACTATAACTGTATTTTCAAATTCATTCGGATTGGCTTTTGCTCCAAACTTTTTAAGTAATGTAGCATTCGATTCTAATAATGTTTCCTTACGGCCACAATCAAACCAATTCTCTACTTTAAATGATTTGAATTTAGAGCCCATTTTAATCATGCAATCCAGTGCATCTGTAAGGCTAAATTCTCCATGACTGCGAAGTCCTTCCCGTATATTACTTTCCAGGCATTGAAACATCTGCTCGGTTTCTTTGATCTTATATACACCAACCAATGCCATATTCGATTTTGGAATTTGCGGCTTCTCCACTACCCGGCTGATGAAACCATCTTCTTCAATTTCAGCTACACCAAAATCTCTCGGGTCATCAACTTTTCTTACACCAATCATAGAAAAAGGGCTGTCCACTACTTCCTGAATATCATATTCACAAATGGTATCGCCCAGCACTACAAAAACATCATCCTGGTTTACAATTGTTCTGGTCATTCTGATGGCATGGCCTACGCCTTGCCTGTCAATCTGATGCACATAATGTGCTTTTATTTCAGGGTATTTGCTTTTCACAAAATCCTGAATTTTATCGCCGAGATAACCTACAATAAATATAAATTCATTGATACCGGCTACTTTCAACTGATCTATAATTATCCCGAGAACCGTCTTTCCTGCAAGAGGAATAAGTGCCTTAGGCTGAGTATAACTATGAGGACGCAGCTTTGTGCCTGCACCGGCTACTGGTATGATAGCTTTCATCTATAAATTTTACAGTTCACTACTACAATGATCTGCGGTGGTTTGGTTACTAATCAAAAGCCAACGAAAGTAAGACATTTCAAATAAACAAAATATTAAGCCTGAAAAGCGTTCACAACTTTCGCTATCTTATTTTTGTAATGATATTATATTTAAAGTGTCAAATCACAATTCTATTTCTATCTAAGTTTTATGCTTATTATAATTGATGACAAAGGCACTTCATCCCTGCCTGCAGGCAGGGTTCAGTAACCTGTCTGCCGACAGGCAGGTTCTATTAAAAACAACAAATGCAAAGAGACACTGTTTTATTCGACCTGATCAAAAAAGAGCTGGATCGCCAACGCCATGGTATTGAGTTAATAGCCTCCGAAAACTTTACTTCGTTGCAAGTAATGCAGGCGATGGGTACAGTGCCTACCAATAAATATGCAGAGGGCTATCCCGGCAAAAGATATTACGGCGGATGTGAAGTAGTGGACGAAATAGAAACACTGGCCATAGAAAGACTAAAAAAAGTTTTTAACTGCTCCTGGGCAAATGTGCAACCACATAGCGGCGCACAAGCCAATGGTGCTGTTTTTCTGGCGGTAATGAAACCGGGAGAAAAATTTTTAGGTCTTGATCTTAGTATGGGTGGACATCTTACGCATGGCAGCCCTGCTAACTTCAGCGGCAAAACATACGATGCATCGCACTATGGAGTAACTAAAGACGGCATTGTGGATTACGACCAGCTTGAAGCAAAAGCAAGAGCAGAAAAACCCAAGATGATCATTTGCGGCGCATCTGCTTACAGCCGTGATTGGGATTACAAACGCATCCGTGCAGTGGCTGATGAAATTGGCGCAGTAGTATTTGCAGATATTGCACACCCTGCCGGGTTGATTGCATCTGGTTTATTAAATGATCCTTTCGATCATTGTCATATTGTAAGTTCCACAACACATAAAACATTAAGAGGACCAAGAGGTGGCATTATCATGCTTCGTCATGATTTTGAAAATCCATGGGGAATAAAAGACCCGAAAGGAAATTTGAGAAAGATGAGTTCCTTGCTTGACCTTGCTGTTTTCCCAGGTACACAAGGTGGACCCTTGGAACATGTAATTGCAGCTAAAGCTGTTGCCTTTGGTGAAATATTGAATGAAGATTTTAAAGCCTATGGAAAACAGGTAATCAATAATGCACAAGCCATGGCGAAATCATTTGTAAGCCGTGGTTTCAATCTTATAAGCGATGGTACTGATAATCATTTAATGCTGATTGATCTCCGAAATAAAAACCTGACTGGTAAAAAAGCACAGGAGACTTTAGATAAAGCACATATAACTTTAAATAAAAATGCTGTGCCCTTTGATGACAAATCTCCTTTTGTTACTTCTGGCATCCGGGTGGGTGTGCCAGCCGTTACCACAAGAGGTATGCAGGAAGCTCATATGGAAACAATTGTAGAAAAGATAGATAAAGTATTGATGAATGCAGATGATGAAAATGTAATTACAAATGTAAGAAACGAAGTAAAAACATTCATGCAGCAATTTCCACTTTATCCTGAATTAGGTTAACATTGAACTTTAAAAATATTGTACTATGATACAACGTCAACAAACACTTTGGTTAATATTGGCTACAGCTGCAGCCGCACTTACTTTTAAATTTCCATTTGCAACAGGCGAAGAAATTATCAAGAACACTACTATGAAACAATTGGTCGAATCTACCGCAGGCAATAATTTTTTCACACTTATTCTTACCATTGCTTCAGCAATTATTTCCACTATTACCATCTTCCTGTTCAAGGATCGTAAAATGCAAATAAAGCTTTGCCTGCTTGGTCTTTTAATTTCCATCGGAATTCTTGTTGTTTTTATTCTGGAAATGAAAAAAATGATCTCCGGAACACCTGCCATTTGGGCATTGTTACCCGTCATCGTCATTGTAAGTTATTTTATGGCTTTTCGTAATATCAGAAAAGATGAAAAGCTGGTGAAGTCGCTGAATAAACTCAGATGATATTTTCAAGCGGTATTTTGATCACTTCGAACTAAATCTCTAGAGAATAAGTGTAACTATTTAGTTTTATTTTTCGGTTTAAGATAAAAGTAATTCTACTTCGTACAGTCAACATTTTCTGTATGTTTTATTTATTATTCTGCAAATTCATTTTCATTTTCATGATTACAATCAAATCATTCTCATAGATAGTTTGCAGTATAACTGTCGGGATGCTTTTTTAAATCGGCAGGCTTACCAGAAAAAACCAATTCGCCGCCACCATCACCAGCTTCGGGCCCCAGGTCTATTACCCAATCGGCACTGCGTATCACATCTGTATTGTGTTCTATCACTATAATGGAGTGACCTTGTTCAATCAAGGCATTAAAGGAAGTAAGAAGTTTTTTTATATCATGAAAATGCAAACCAGTGGTTGGCTCATCAAAAATGAAAAGTATTTTATTATTGGCTCTACCTTTGCCAAGAAAAGAAGCCAGCTTTACCCGTTGTGCTTCGCCGCCGGATAAAGTGTTAGAAGACTGTCCCAGTTTTACATAACCAAGCCCTACATCACTTAATGGCTGAATGGCTTTAGCAATAGTAACCTCCTCCCGGCCTCCTCCAAAGGAGGAGGAGAAAAAATCAATAGCTTCGTCCACACTCATCTCCAGTACATCATAAATACTTTTATCATTACACTTTACTTCCAGCACTTCCTCTTTAAACCGTTTGCCGCCGCATGATTCGCAAATCAAATGTACATCGGCCAGAAACTGCATCTCCACCACCTGTTCGCCTTCGCCTTTGCAAGTATCGCATCTGCCACCATCTACATTAAAAGAAAAATGCTTGGGTTGAAAACCCCGCATCTTGCTCAATGGCAGTTTTGCAAACAGATCTCTTATTTCATCGTACGCTTTGATATAGGTAACCGGGTTACTTCTGGAAGATTTACCAATTGGATTCTGATCTACCATTTCCAATTGCTGAATGGCATCCACGTCACCTGTTATTTGTTTATGAAAACCGATCTTATCGCCAAACTCTCCTTTCAATTTTCTTAATGCAGGATAAAGAATTTGTTTTACCAATGTTGTCTTTCCGCTTCCGCTTACGCCGCTTACTACACAAAGCACATTCAATGGAAACTGAACAGTGATATTTTTCAGATTATGCTGCCTTGCTCCCTCCACTGTTATTGAACGATTCCATTTTCTGACTGTCGTAGGCGGTTCAATTGATAATTCGCCATTCAGGTATTTTCCGGTAAGACTTTCCGGATTAGCAATAATTTCATCATAATCTCCTTCGGCCACCACTTCTCCACCCAAATGAGAAGCAAATGGTCCCATATCTATAATATGATCTGCTTCCCGCATCATCATTTCATCATGCTCCACCACTACCACTGTATTACCCAAATCTCTTAACTCTTTTAATACCTGAATAAGATTGGCTGTATCTCTTGAATGCAAACCGATAGAAGGTTCATCTAAAATATACAATGAGTTGGTGAGATTACTTCCAAGGCTTCTGGTTAATTGTATCCGTTGGCTTTCGCCACCACTTAATGAGTTGGCAAGGCGACTAAGCGTTAAATAACCTAACCCAACTTTTAGTAAAGTATCGAGCCTGTTGTGCAGTTCCAGTAAAATTCTTTTCGCTACATCTTTATCATGCTGGCTTAGTTTTTTTTCTGTTGTTGAAAACCAGGTTTTCAAATCTTTTACCGGCATTATACCAAGCTCGCCAATATTCTTGTCCTTCACTTTTACATACAAGGCTTCGGGTCGTAACCGAAAGCCATTGCAATCTGGACAATCTGTACGGCCTCTGTAACGACTCAGCAAAACTCTGTACTGCACTTTATACAATTGCGATTCTACATCTTTAAAAAAATCGTTGATGCCCATAACACCGTCACTTCCTGCCCACAGTTGTTTTATTTGTTTATCCGTAAGATCAGCAATGGGCTTATGCACCGGAAAGTTGAATTGCTTGGCACCTTTTACAAAGTTCTGTCGCCACCAATCTAATTTTTCTCCTTTCCATGGAGCCACGGCACCATCGTACACACTTAATCTTCTGTCGGGGATTACCAGATCAGAATCAATACCGAGCACTTGCGAAAACCCCTCGCAAGTCGGACAGGCTCCAAAGGGATTATTAAAAGAAAATAAATTAGGAACCGGCTCTTCAAACTGCATTCCGTCCATTTCAAAACGATTGTTGAAATGAAGTAGTGAATGGTGAATAGTGAGTGGTGAATGGGCAGTATCTTTCGATTTTTTAGATGTTGTCTGTGGTCTGTCGTCTATTGACAGTTGACTTCCCTGCACCTCAATATAAACATCACCTTCGCCTTCATAAAACGCAGTGCCGATGGAATCAGCAATTCTATGTTTGTCATCATCATCAAAATCTTTTACTACAATTCTATCGATAAGAATATGCGTTATCTTTTTTGATTTTATTTCGTTGTCGTTAAGTTCAATCAGTTCTTCAATGCGATAAACTTCACCTTCACTTTTAGCTTTTGAATCCTTACTGTAAATTCTTGAGAAACCTTTTTGCGCCAGGATATTTAATTCTTCTTTTAAATCCCGGTTCGTATGTTGTTTGAAAGTGGCAAGGATAAAAACTTTATCTCCGGTCTTTAATTTGGTTATAGCATCCAGCACATCTGTTACATCATCCTTTTTTACCTCTTTGCCCGAAACCGGTGAAATTGTTTTTCCGATTCTTGCAAACAGCAATCTTAAGTAATCATGAATCTCCGTCATGCTGCCAACAGTACTTCTTGGAGTTCTTGTTATCACTTTCTGTTCGATGGCAATGGCCGGACAAAGCCCTTTAATGTAATCTACATCCGGTTTATTCATCCGGTTCAGAAACTGGCGGGCATAAGCACTAAGACTTTCTGCATAACGCCGTTGCCCTTCTGCATATAGCGTATCAATTGTAAGCGAAGACTTGCCTGAACCAGACACACCGGTTACCACTATCAGCTTGTTACGGGGAAATTCCACAGAAACATTTTTCAGATTATGCACCCTGGCACCCTTTATGTAGATGTTATTTGCGGAAATTACGGTCTTTGATTTGGCGGGGTTGTTCCCTTTTATTGCATTTTCCATTAATATGTAAATTGGTGAAAAGCCTTATCTGACGAGGCTTACAACAGTATTCTTAACATTTTATTAGGACAGTTACATACAATTTGTCTTCACAATTGTTTGGCAATTTACTGAAATGAACTATTTTTAGTTTCCAATTAATCCAAAAAATGAAAAACAAAAAATTAATACGCCTATAGCACAAACTTCTACTCGTTCTTTTTAACCATTTTATTTTTATTGTAACCTATATCCATTTGAAAATGTATCTGTGTGTACGTACAATATGTATATGCAAGATCCAGCAACCTAAAACTGTAGAAGTTATGAAAGCTTTATCTAAAAAAACCGACCATGAACTCATCCATCTGTTTACAGATGGAAATGTTGACGCCTTAGAGGCTCTTATCCTCCGCCATAAGGATAAACTCTATACATCTATTCTTTTCCTGGTAAAAGACAAATACCTTGCCGAGGATATCTTTCAGGACTCTTTTATCCGCATTATAGATACAATGCGTGGAGGCCGTTATACGGAAGAAGGAAAATTCTTGCCTTGGGCAATGCGTATTGCACATAATTTATGTGTAGATCATTTCAGAAAAGTAAAACGTACACCGATAATTCGTACTGGTGAAGATAAAGACATCTTTGAAGTACTGAATTTTTCTGAAGACAGTGCTGAAACTGTAATGATAAAAAGACAAAGTCATGACAGGGTTCGTGATATGTTACAAAGTTTACCGGAAGATCAGCGAGAAGTTATTATATTGCGTCATTATGCAGATATGAGCTTTAAAGAAATAGCCGCTGCAACAAATTGTAGTATTAACACAGCCTTGGGTCGTATGCGTTACGGATTGATTAATTTGCGCAAGCTGATGACACAAAAACAAATAGCTCTTTAAATAAAATAACTGCTTCCTCTTTTTTCTTTATTGATAAAAAGAGAAAGATTTTGTCATTCTGTATCTCCACCCGGAGTAAAACGAGTTCTGATAAAAAAGAATTTAAGTTTGCTTGCCATACCGGAAGGTTGGTACAGAATGACACCAAATTGAGAAAGCCTTCCGATAATTATTGGGAGGCTTTTTTTATGTTCCAATAACTTCTTACTTCCTTGTCTTCTTAAACGCATCTAAGCCACATTCCAGCCATTTGATAAACTCATCAGGATTGGGTGTATAGAACTTTGTTTTCGTCAAAGCTATCTGCTCAGGGCTTATAATAGCATACTGTGGTTGAGAAGTAGCTCCAAAGTTTTCTATCTGGAAAGTTGACCATTTATCTCCTACTGAAACAATGGATTTATTAGTACCGTTATCAAGTTTCTCTACTGTTTGTTCTGCTAAAGGAAGATTCTTCTTTTCATCTACATAAAGAGAAACAACAATAAATTCATTTCGCATAAGACTATCAACCACTGCATCCGGCCAAACCTTTTCTTCCATCCTTCGGCAGTTTACACATGCCCAACCTGTAAAATCAATTAACACAGGTTTATTCTGTGCTTTTGCCAGTTCTAAAGCTCCTCTATAATCATTGTGCATTGGTTCAAAGAGTTCACCTGTTCCTTTTTCAGTTTTAAAGATGCTGTATGATTTAGGTGGAGGGAAACCACTAATCAGGACAAGCCTGGCAGTTTTAGGATTTACTATGCCTGGAATAAGGTAAATGGTAAACGATGCAAACAAAACAATAAATGCAACTCTTACAAATGAAAACTTTTTTACTGGAGAACTATGGCCTATTCTTAATTTACCAAGCAGGTATAATACCATCAGCAATCCAATAACAATCCAAAGGCCAATAAAGATTTCTCTTTTTAGTAAACCCCATTGCTTTACCAAATCTGCATTGGAGAAAAACTTAACAGCTAATGCCAGTTCCAGAAAACCAAGAATAACTTTTACATCCGTCATCCAACCGCCAGACTTTGGCAGTGATTGTAACCAATGCGGAAACATTGCAAACAAAGCAAATGGCAATCCTAGTGCAATGCCAAAACCTGCCGCACCTACTGTAAGCGGCCATGCTCCCTGATCTGCCACACCAACTAATAATGTTCCTAATATAGGACCTGTACAGGAAAATGAAACGATGGCTAATGTAGCTGCCATAAAAAATATTCCACCAATATTACCCAGGCCGGATTTTGAATCCATTCTGTTAGCCAATCCCGCAGGTAATCCAATTTCAAATAAACCAAAGAAAGACAATGCAAAGAATACAAACACTGCAAAGAAGAGCAGGTTCAGCCATACGTTGGTAGAAATATTATTAAATATCTCCGGGCTGATGGCTTTGCCCGCCACATGAAAGGGTAACGTAATCAATACATATATAAGAAAAATGAACAGTCCGTATAAAACAGCGTTGGTTACTCCTTTCTTTTTATCTGTAGATTTTTTTGTAAAAAAAGTTACCGTTACAGGAATCATGGGAAAAACACAAGGCGTTAATAATGCAATCAAACCTCCTAATAATCCTAACAGGAAAATGGTAAGCAGGCTTTTGTTTTTTGTACCATCATCGCCACAGTTATTGACAGGATTATTTATGTCAATTGATGGTATTTTAATACTTGCTGCTTTCACCCCTCCTTCCAGCTTTGTTACTATCGGCACCATGGTAGATGGGTAAAACTCGTCATTGATACCGTAAGTGTAAAACAATGTGGCCTGAAGTATTTCCGGCACTGTGCCTTCAATAGAAATAATAGTTTTCCATTTAACTGAATTCTCTAAAACACTCACTTTTGTGTTTTCAAGTATAGCACTGTTAATTTCTTTGGGTGTGCCTTCCACTACAAAATTTCCTTGCTGCACAATGCTTGAATCGGCAAACTGTAATTCGGTTGTTTTTATATCAAGTATGGTTTGATTGGGTGCATACACCTGCCAGTTACCAGTTATGTTTCCGGAAAATGTCAGCTCATATTTCCCGTCTGCAATCTTTTTACTTTCAACTGTCCAGTTTTTTATGGCTCCAATACTATCCTGGGCAATAGCAATTTGTGTAATAGACAAGATTAAAGTGAGACAAGCAATTAGTCCTTTAAAAATTCTCATAAATTTCTTTTATAAAAAACAAACGAGTCCTTTTGCAAGAACCCGTTATAATTCAATACTTAATTCATTTATTATTTTATAGCTACGCTGAAATTCACAGTCTTTGGCGGCAGGCACTTCTTATCATCACAAGTCTGGTATTCAACATTACCATTAAAATTCGTCTTTACATTAGCCTTTAATTTTATTTTCTGTACAAAGGTTACAGTTTTTGAGTATTGATGGGCAGAAACACCCAAAGTTGGATCTTTCATCACTTCCATTTTTCCTATTTCTTTTATTTTATCATCGGTTTTAAATAAAGGGTTAGGATTGATAGTAAACGTGGTGGGAATTGCTATTGCATCATCTGGTTGTGACTGAGAATACAGATGCCAGTTATTCTGAATGGTGGCAACCATCTTTATTTCATATGTCTTATCGGATACTTTACTGGCACTAAAAGACCAGGACACAGGATTTAACTGGGCCTTACAACTAAATGCACTAAATACGATGAAAGCTAAACCTACTATTATCTTCATATTCTTCATTTTTATAATCTACGCAAATTTCCTGTATTTGTCTCTTATGTGGTTGTTAAAATGTACAAAACGAATTTACAACCACTTATAGCTATTATTTGTAATCAATATGACAAAACAAGCAGATTCATTGACCAGATGCTTGTTATAATGGATTAGTTGCTAAGAAAATTTCAAGAAACCAGTTGTGTTGCCATTAAAAGTGATTTTAAAATTTCCTGCCCTTCTGTATTACCCAATATGGCTGAACAGGCTCTTTCCGGATGTGGCATCATTCCGAAAACATTTCTTCCTTCATTACAAATACCGGCAATATTCCTAATGGATCCGTTTGGATTAGCTTCTTCAGTAATACTTCCCTTTTCATCACAATAATAAAAAGTTACCTGTCCATTGTTTTCCAATTCATCCAGTGTTTTTTCATCAGCATAATACCGGCCTTCGCCATGTGCCACCGGAATCATATAAGGCTTGCCTGTTTCGTTTGTTATAAAAACATTTTTACAAACAAATTGCTGATGTCCGTTTCTTAACAGCCCTCCGGGTAATAAGTGAGATTCACATAAAATCTGAAAACCATTACAAACACCAAACACTTTTCCGCCTGCATTGGCAAATTCAATTACACTTTGCATCATGGGGCTGAACCGGGCTATTGCACCACAACGCAGATAATCACCATAAGAAAAACCACCAGGAAGAACGATACAATCTTCTGTAGTAAACTTGCTCAGGTCTTTATCTTTATGCCAAAGCATGGTTACATCCTGTTCCAGATCATGATGCAATGCATCAAATATATCTCTGTCGCAATTGGAACCTGGAAAAACTACAACGCCAAATTTCATGTGTATAATTTCAGATGAGAAAGCACAAAGATAAAAAATCGAAGGCACCTTTTTTTAACCAATTACCAACCTGGACCATAATATTGATAACCGACTACAAAAGCCACCGATAGCCAAAAAATCAGTACTGGTATAATACGCAACGATGTTGACAAATAGGCCATAGCATGAAAGGCTGCAAATGGAATCGCAACAATTATCCAGTTTTCCAGTGGATCGCTATTATTTACGAATGGTATAAATAATGAGCCAATCAGGTAGAGCAGTAAAATGCTCCACCCCTTTCTTACCTGAATTAACATCTTTCTCAAACTGTCCTGCACATGATAACTTCCCATTAAAAAAGGTGCTACCAGCAAAAAAGCACTGCCGGCCAACCACAGAGATTGCTTTACATAAGGCAAACTAACTGTAAAATGCGGCCATATAGTTCCCCAGCTCCACTGGTTGTTTATGATGAGATATACAGCATAAAAATAAAATGGGGTGGTGAGGCCTACCAGGCAGAGCACCCATTCATTTAAACGAAACGGCCGCATTATTGCTAATGAAAAAAGAATCCAGATAATAAACGTTATGGAAGGAAAAAAAATAAATGTGGCAATCCCCAGTGCCAGACCTATGTTAAAGATTGACCCTTTCGCATTTTGCTGGCTATATGTTTTAAACAAGGCAGACAAAACAAAAACCAATATTGTATTGACTATAAGCGGTGCGGAAAAATAATTCCATTCTGAAAATAAGGAGGTGATAAGTAAGTATGCCATCCCAGGAAAATATGTAGCCTTGCTCATCATCCGTTGAGAGTTGATAAACCGGGTCAGCATTACGGCCTGTATAAACAATAATATAAAAGCCAGGAATGAGTATAAAATTGGATTAGCTGACCCTGAAGGCTGAAAAATACCTAATATCCATTTGAAGAAAATTCCATCCTCTTTATGAGTTGCTACTATTGTTGGATTAAGGAACATCGGTAGTTTTATCAACACACCGAATACCAGCAATAGTAGAATATTTACGGGATTTTTAGTTTTGAATATGCCTATCACAAAAGAGAACGCCTTTTAAAACTTTAATTGTAATCGATTTTTGCAAAGCAAATATAATTACGATAAATACAAGGAACGATCATTTGCTTAGAACTTACCTGTTTTGCGTACTTAGGCATAAAATCATACCCTCTTTCCAGATTTTTCAGCGTTGGATTTCTTGAAAGCTTACCATCTGGCAAAATGCCATAATCGTTTAACAACATCGTTCTTCTCTCCATTTGGTTAAAAAGAAAATGTAGCTGATCTCCGGTATTCATTAGTTGGTATGATACTTTATCATCCGTTTCGTCATCAAACTGGCTTTTACCAATCACTGTATTCCATTCAGGTTCGCCTTTATTATTAAATGACATTATTGCAATATTATCAGCATGGTAACGGGTAGCCTGGCTGGAATTTGACCTGCCATTCCACCAGGAGTTGCGGTAATAGGGTGAGCTGTACCAGTTATCGAGGCTGTTTGAATAAGGTGATCCGTATAAATAATTCCATCGGTTCCAGTTGTTAAATCTCGATGTTGTGTAATAAGATTCACTACCGATGATAAATCCTCCATCTTTCCGGGTAATTATATCCTTTATAAAGTAATCATTAAAGGCCATTTTTACACTTGCATCTCCTCTTGCCTCTTTTCTGAACTCATCACTAAAGGCAATAATATTCTCTACAATTGCTGATTTATCATTTTTGTCCATTATAAAAAAATACAGTCCTTCTATATTCCCTCTCCTTTCACCTAAATAATATGCAGTCAAAAAATATCGCTGATTATAATTATCAACTTTGATATGGACTTCATCTAACCATATTTTTTCAATATTCAGCTCACGGAACATTAATGAATCTTCCATCGCATTTTTAACAACAAGATGAGCCTTACTTATATTTTCATTATTATTTGTGTGAAATTTCGAAAAAACAAGATTCCCGTCATTATCCAGGTGATAATCACCAAGATTATCATTTCTTTCTTCCATTGGAATTGAAATGATACTCTTCTTTAACAAATCAAGTTTTTCGTCATACAGCAATGTTGTCATTACAAACACCTTTCTGTTGCGGTTATTAATCTTAAATACGCTTAGTTTACTTTTATCTTCACTGCTTATTACCGTATAAATTTTATTATTTGCTGCAAAATTCAAGTGGGTTGTATCCATTTCAATCACATCCCCGATCTTCTTCCCCATTCCATCAATTTTTGATGCCATACAATACACAACATTTTTTTTCTGGTATTGATATACCATGTAGCAAAAATCCTGGTAAACAAAAAAGTCTACATTGATCATCCGGTCGTTATCTGGCACATAATCCTGATCCACACTTGCAATTTCCTGCATATCATTATCCAGAACTGATATCAGGTTCTTGTTGCGAATATTCTTGTAAATAAGAAAGTTCCCGTTTATTTTACCAGCAATCTCAAAATTCATCCTTCTTGTATCGTCTTTGGCAGGTACAGAATAAACGATTTTTTGAGCATTGCTTACAAATGCGAAACAAATAATACTAACAAATAGAACAAATGACCTTGCTGTCATAATAAACTGATTTTTTGCTGATTAAAGTTACAAGATGGATTTCAAACCCTGTCCTGCTTTTTTACTACCAATGCGCATTTTCTCTTTATTACATTAACCTACACGAGGAAAGGTTTAGGATGGAGCTATTCCAGCCTTTTACCAACCGGTAATAACATGGACGAACGGTAAAGATTAAAAAGTTGCCTTTGATAATTGTTTTTTGCCTATACCTTTGCATGTAACCTATTCAAAATTAAATGATCTGTATTCGCCACTGCAATAGCTAAGGCGGCAAAACAGGAATAAAAGACCACAACAAACTAGAAAGTGAAAATACCGACCAACAGAGTCACCGCCGCCGGTTTACTTATTGCTTTAGGAATTATTTACGGTGATATCGGAACATCGCCTCTTTATGTTTTCAATGCTATTATTGGTGGAAGGATAGTCAACGAAGAACTGATTCTTGGCACTTTGTCATGTATTATATGGACATTAACACTTCAGACAACTATAAAGTATGTCATTCTGGTTCTAAAAGCTGATAACCGTGGTGAGGGTGGAACATTTGCATTGTATGCATTGGTCAGGCGCCGAAAAAAATGGCTGGTCATTCCGGCAATGGTAGGTGGTGCCGCTCTATTGGCAGATGGAATAATTACTCCTCCAATCTCCATAACCTCTGCCATTGAAGGATTAAAGAAATTACCTGCCTTAGGCATCGAAGACGGAAGCAATACTGTCGTAATAATTGTATTATCAATATTGGTTCTGTTCTTTTTCATGCAACAATTTGGAACAGCATCTATAGGCAAGTTTTTCGGACCTATCATGTTTATATGGTTCACCATGCTTTTGGTGTTAGGCGCCATTCATGTATTTGATGATCTTTCAATATTTAAGGCGCTTAGCCCTCACTATGCAATTTTATTTCTAAAAAATTATCCGGGTGGTTTCTGGCTTTTAGGAGCCGTTTTCCTCTGTACCACCGGTGCAGAGGCATTATACAGTGATTTAGGTCATTGCGGCAGAGACAATATCAGAAGGTCGTGGATTTATGTTAAAATTTGTTTGCTTGTTCACTATTTTGGACAAGGCGCTTCGCTTTTGGCGCATAGAAATGGATTACACATTACTGATGAAGTAAAAAAGGCGTTAAGTATTAATGCATTTTATGATCTGATGCCCCAATGGTTCATTATTCCGGGAGTAATAATTGCAACTACAGCTGCAATTATTGCCAGTCAGGCAATGGTTTCCGGTGCTTACACTTTAATAAGTGAAGCCATGCGATTGAATCTGTGGCCAAAAGTTAAGATCAGATATCCTTCGGAAGCAAAAGGACAATTATTTATACCAGCAATTAACTTCCTCATGTTTTTAGGATGCGTAGGAGTCGTCCTCTATTTCCGTCAGTCATCCAATATGGAGGCGGCATATGGCCTTGCCATTATTGTCACTATGTTAATGACTACGATACTTTATGCAAATTACCTGGTTTTACATAGAGTAAAAGCTATTTGGGTATATGTATTCCTGATTTCATTTCTCATAATCGAGTTGGTTTACCTGATAGCGTTAATGATAAAATTCATGCATGGTGGTTATTTCACTTTAATTATCGGCATGTTTATGTTTCTTGTTATGTACGTTTGGTTCCGGGCAAGAAAGATCAAAAACCGTTATGTGGAGTTTGTGCGGATGGAACATTATGTGCCCAAAATACAGGAACTCAGCAGCGACAAATCTGTTCCAAAGTATGCCACACACCTTGTTTATCTTACCAGTGCCAATAATCCGAAAGAGATTGAACACAAGATTATTTATTCAATTCTGAACAGAAAACCAAAACGGGCAGATATTTATTGGTTTGTGCATGTAGATACAGTAGATGATCCATATACCTGCGAATACAAGGTGGAACATATCATTCCAAATGATATTATCCGGGTTGATTTCCGACTTGGATTCAGGATGGAGCCCCGTATCAACCTGATGTTCCGAAAAGTGGTGGAAGATCTTGTTGCTAATAAAGAAGTAAATATCATCAGCCGGTATGAAAGCCTTGCCAGCAGTAACACCGTTGGTGACTTCCAGTTTATGGTAATGGAGAAATACCTGAGCCAGGATAATGAGTTACCATTCTTTGAAAGAGTAGTAATGAAATTCTACTTCTGGTTAAAAGATCATAGTCTTTCAGAAGAAAAAGGCTTTGGACTTGACCTTGCCAACGTAACCATAGAAAAATTTCCGTTGATTGTAGCACCTGTTACCAATTTAAAATTAACCAGGATAGAAGAATAAGAAAGTTTCTTGTTTGTGTTTTGTTGGTTAATTTGAGTACCTCAAACCAACATCAAACTTGCCAACACCACTTTGGTATATACTTGCAGGTATCGCTGCGCTAAGCATTCTCGCATATTTTGTGCAGGAAAGATTAATCTTTAAGCCAGAAAAACTGAAACAAGATTTTCAGTTTAAATATGATGTGCCTTTCCGGGAATATTTCTTTGATATTGAACCGGGTGTTCGCATCAATGGTCTTCATTTCTTTCGGGAAAATGCAAAAGGTTTAATCCTTTATTTTCATGGTAACACCAGAAGTATAAAAGGCTGGGCCAGATATGCCAAAGATTTTTACCGTTATGATTATGATGTAGTGTTATTAGATTACCGTGGCTTTGGAAAAAGTACAGGTAAACGGAGTGAAAAGGACATGCTGAATGATATGCAGTTTGTTTACAACAAATTGAAAGAAGAATATGCTGAAGACCACCTGATAGTTTATGGAAGAAGCATGGGAAGTGGCTTTGCAACAAAACTGGCATGTGATAATAATCCCCGTTACCTTATTCTTGATGCACCGTATTTTAATTTTTTACGGGTAATTGAACGATTTCTTCCTATGCTTCCTATTAGAATAGTTTTACGGTTTCATCTCAGAACTGACTTATGGTTACCAAAAGTAAAATGCCACACTTATATCATTCATGGTACCAAGGATTGGCTGATTCCTATCCGGCACAGCGAAGCCTTACAAAAAATCAACCCTAAAAAAATAACACTGATACGTATTCATGGTGGTGGACATAATAATCTGCCAACCTTTGATGAGTACCACAATTTCGTCAGGGATATTCTTAAATATTAACGGTATTGCCTCGTTTATGTTAATGATTGCCTAATTACAGGTCTTCCTTATAAAATGGACTATTATTTGGAATACTTATATAAAAAAGGAGGTGTTTATGAAACTCAAATTTTACTTTACATTTTTTACCGCACTTAGTTTATTCGCTTTTTCCTGCAAAACAGCCAGTAAACTTTACGAAAAAGGCAACTACGATGAAGCAGTAGAACTTGCTGCAAAAAAATTGCAGAAAGATCCGGATGATCCAAAATTGCTTGACCTCATCAACAACGCTTACAGCTTTGCAGTAAACGATCATGAAAATAGTATTCACAGCCTTTCACTTAATAATAATGAGTTGAAATACGAATCGATGTACAATGAATATCTTTCATTGCAAAGAATGTATGATGCAATCTACAAGGTACCGTCTGTACTGGAAATAGTAAAGCCGTTCGATTATTCTGATTATCTGGCTACTTACAGCCAGAAAGCAAGCGATGCTCGTTATGAAAGAGGTATCGCCTTTATGCAGCGCTATACCAAGAAGAGTTATCAGGATGCTTACAGAGAATTTCAGCTGGCTCTTCGTTTCAATCCGGGCAACCGTGATGCAACAATTAAGCTGAATGAAGCATACGACTATGCTGTTACAAATGTAGTTATACTGCCAATGCAGCAACAAGGTGGATATGTTTACAGTTCATACAGCGTAGGTGGAAATAATTTTGATGACCAGCTGACTCGTAATCTGCAATACAATAGCGGCAACCAATTTGTAAAATTTTATTCGGTATGGGATGCAAGAAGCCAGCATGCTAGAATTGATCAGGAAGTTGATTTACGAATTATTACAATGGATATTGGCCGTCAATATGATAATCGTACAACAAGAAAAGTATCAAAAGATATCGTTGTAAAAGAGACAGTTTATAAACCCGATTCAGTAGTAAAAGAATATGCCAGCGTAAATGCCAATATTAATACCACCAGAAGAACTATGAGTTCTTCTGTACAACTTCAAATAAATATTAGAAACAGTGATGGCAGATGGGTTTGGAATGACAATGTAAATGCAGTACATAACTGGAGCACCGAGTTTGCAACATTTACTGGTGACGAGAGAGCATTAAGCGAATCCGAGAAGCAATTAGTTAACAGAAGACATGAGTTTGCACCTACAGAAACAGAAATCATGAGAGTATTGTTGGAAAATATCAATAATGATGCTCTCTATAGAATCAGAAACCATTTCAACAGGTATTAATAATACTTAAGACATATCTAAAAGGACATAATTTTTTTTCCTTTTTTTATAATGATTCAGACTCCTGCAGGTAGAAAATCAGAACCCTATCTTTGCGCTGTTTTTATGACAAACAAGAAGCAATTACTAAAATTCTTGAAGTGGTTTAAAATTATTGCCCTTATCTATATTATGATTGGTGTAGCCCTATATTTTTTACAGGACAAATTTATTTTTCATCCCAAAAAGCTACCGGCCGATTACCTGTATAAATTCGATGTTCCTTTTCGGCAGATTGACTTACCGGTAAATGAAGAAAAAAATCTGAGCATTGTGCAATTCACCGTTCCGGATTCAATTCGAAAAGGCATTGTCCTTTATTTTCATGGCAACCGGGAAAACATAAATCGGTATGCTCCGTTTGCTCAAAACTTTACCAGAAATAATTACGAAGTCTGGATGATAGACTATCCCGGATACGGCAAATCCACGGGAAAAAGAAAAGAGAAAATTTTATATGAAGATGCTCTGACATTATACAAAATGGCAATCAGCAAAGTTGCAGCAGATAGTATCATCATTTATGGAAAATCTTTAGGAACAGGAATAGCTGCGCAATTAGCCTCAGTCAGGGATTGTAAAAAACTAATTCTGGAAACACCCTATTACAGCATGGATGCTTTGGCAAAATATTACTTTTTTATATTCCCTGTTGTTCCGATGATGAAATACAGTATTCCTACATACCAGTATTTCGAATATATAAATGCTCCGGTTACTATTTTTCATGGTACCAAAGACAGGGTGATTCCTTATAAACATGCCAAAAAACTGGCAGCGCTACAAAAAGGGGTAGAATTGATCAAAATTGAGAAAGGAAGACATAACAACCTGAATGACTTTACTTTATTTCATCAAAAGCTTGATTCTTTGCTTCAGCAATAATTAAAAAATACCACTTTTGGGGTATTGTTTCATGTTCCTCAGTTTTTTAAATTTACACAATGAAAAAGCTGATTATAATTCTTTTATTTTCTCACGGCCTTTTACTCAATGCACAATCTGATAGTTCATATCAGCTCTTATTGAAAAATATCACCGAAGTACAATTAACAGATAGTCTTTTATTGAATGCGATAGAACTTCAATCTGAACCCTTGGACACCTT
>JBBSJN010000009.1:0-30946 GCA_038257235.1 Chitinophagales bacterium | reverse complement strand
ATGTGTATGTGTTAAACAGTGGTGCAAAAAATTTTATGCTTATCATGACAGATGCATTGGATGACAAAATAACAGAGTTAATAAACCCGATTGATACACTTCCACGAAAGAGTAAATATGCTGCTGACTACAGCAATGGTAAAATGAACCTTGTGTCGATCAGAGATGGAAGAAGAGATGGCAGGATCAGTTTTTTTATTCATTTTGAAAAAAGCAATGGAGCTTGTATCGGTGAGTTAAAAGGAGAAGCAACAATGAAAACTCCCAATATCGCAGTGTATCAGGTTGATGGAGATCCTTGCCAGCTACGATTTATTTTTTCATCTTCTTCTGTTACGTTAAAGGAAATAGAAGGATGTGGATCACGGCGTGGAGTAAATTGTTCTTTCGATGGAAGTTTTGCAAAAAAGAAGGTTAGTAAGTCTGTGAATAAATCGAAATAAGTAATAGCATAATTAATTATACCTTTCAGCATATTCCAATCGGAATAGCCAACGTTTAGTTTGCCATAATTATCAAATACTCAAAATCAATAGCGTAGTGAAAATGGAGATAAACCATTATCTTGCGGCTTCGTGTAAAAAAAACACACTATGAATTTTACCCAGTTTTCCGTACCGTATCCAATTGAAGAAACGTACAAAAAAAGAGTGGCCTATTTTTCAATGGAGTTTGCCACACATCAGCCGTTAAAAATATATAGTGGAGGGTTAGGTTTTTTAGCCGGCTCACACTTACGCAGTGCTTATGAATTGAAGCAAAACCTCATCGGCATTGGCATATTGTGGAAGCAGGGCTATTATGATCAGGAACGTAATCAGGATCAGACATTGGAGGTGGCCTGGAGCGAAAAGCAATATAGTTTTCTGGAGGATACAGGAATCAGATTCCAGATTACAATTCATGAACATCCTGTGTGGGTGAAGGTATTGTACCTGAATCCTGAAACATTTAAAACAGCTCCGTTGTTTTTATTGTCAACAGATGTTCCGGAAAATGATTATGTATCGCAAACAATTACACATCGCTTGTACGATGCAAATGTTGCCACCAAAGTAGCACAGTTTATTTTGCTCGGTGTTGGCGGAGCTAAGTTGATGGATATATTAAATTTCAATCCGGAATTATATCATTTAAATGAAGCACACGGTTTATCCGCTGCATTCTATCTCTACAAAAAGCATAATAATAATATTGAAGAAGTAAAAAAGCGGTTAGTGTTTACAACACATACGCCGGAAGAAGCAGGCAACGAGAAGCATGATATTTTCCTTTGTCATAAGATGAGTTATTTCTGCGGCCTCTCAGTGGAAGAGGTAAAGAAACTAACCGATATGCCGGAGAATCAGTTCAACCATTCATTAGCCGCATTGCGTTTTGCACAATTGGCCAACGGTGTTTCGCAATTGCATGGTCAGGTAGCAAGGCATATGTGGAGCAAGTATGAAAACATTTGCAATATCATTTCCATCACCAATGCACAAAACTGGAAGTACTGGGCTGATAAGCAATTGTACAAGTTTAAAGAAGCAGGAGATGATTTCGGAATTGATGACCGTAAAACGTATTTAAAGAAAAGAGCATTTGAAATTGTAGCCGACCAAACAGGAAAGATCTTCAACACCGATGTATTCACCATTGTGTGGGCCAGAAGATTTGCCGGTTACAAAAGGGCCGGTTTAATTACCACTGCTGAAGAACGTTTTCAAAAATTAATGAGCAGCACCAAATATCCTGTGCAGATCATTTGGGCAGGCAAACCTTATCCGGTAGATCATCCTGCCATCAGCGAATTCAATCAACTGGTGCATTTAAGCAAGCAATATAAAAATGTGGCAGTGCTCATTGGCTACGAACTCACTTTATCTAAAAGAATGAAACAGGCGGCCGACTGTTGGCTAAACAATCCAAGAGTGCCAAGAGAAGCATCCGGCACAAGTGGAATGACCGCAGCCATGAACGGCGCTGTTAACTTTTCTACCGATGATGGATGGATACCAGAATTCATCAATCATGGTCACAACGGGTTTGTGGTGCCAAAGGCCGATTACGATAACATGGTTACACATGAGCAGGACGAATACGATTTAAACAAACTCTACGAAATTCTGGAGAATGAAATACTGCCATTATACTATAACGATTACAAAACCTGGCGGCAGATTATGAAGAATGGAATGCAGGATGTTCGCTTCCAGTTCGACAGTAACCGCATGGCACATGAGTACTACACTTTATTGTACAGGTAAAAATATTTAGTTACAACAACGCATTAAAGCCTCTGTATTTAGCAGAGGCTTTAATGCGCTTCGTTTTCTATTCATCATCATTTTAACGCCTTTAAGAGTTTGTTGGTTTTTAATAACCTAACAAAAATATGGAGGCAGCTACATGCTAAATTTAATTTGTAGTAATAGTGACTTTAATGACTGCATTAGTTGACGGTATCGTATATGTTGGATGACGCATAATTGCACTAGTAATTACTACACTTTCGGCAGGCCCCTGGTTGTCCGTTGCCTGTACAGGTTTTTGATCCGGACCGTAACCGGGAGGTGGTATCTGCTTCTGTACCGGCTCTGAATAGTAATAATGCTTATTCTTCCCACCGGTATATTTTAGAAAATAGTTAGTTCAAAAACACTACATACCAGCTGCCTTTTGATCAGGAAACTTTGTGTCGCCGCCTACTTTGAAATGGAGCTTTTGTAAATAAGGGTCCATCTTCCCCTGCATCATTTCTTTAATAGACCTTGCATAATACGCCCTTGCCTCTTCAACGGTTTTCTTACCTGTCGCTACATCATTTGCTAGGTTCAGAGCTAAAAAATTAGCTTCCTCTTTATCACATCTTGCCGACATTTCACCTACTGTTCTTGCAATTACCACACTCCCATCGTAATGTGCTAATTGATCATATTTATCAGCAGGCACACTATAATCTACAAATTGCTCCAGAAGATCGAGGTGCGCCATTGGGAAGTTATGCTGCACCGGCTCTTTGTGAATGATCGTTTTCTTCCAGGGACCATTGTTATTCCATACCAGCATAGTGCCGGTCACTTCATTTGGTGCACCATATTTTGCCATCATGGTCGTGGCTACTTCCTGGGTTTTGGCAGGCCAGCCCGAAATAATTCCTTTTGCTTCGTTGGTAGTAACGCTGCTCAGGCGGTTGGTGGAAGTACATGCGGTAAAAGATGCCAATACAACAATTAATGCTGCTGATAAAATCTGTTTCATATTTTTTTTTTAAGTTTGAAAAATTAGTTTAAACAAAAGCAACAGGAATACAGAAACTTCTGTAAATAAGTATGCTTTTCCCCAATGCCACTATCATTGACAGCATAATTTTTAGGGCTTTAAAATTTTGTACAATTATAATTCTTAGTCAATGTGCCGTCTTGACTAATGGTTCGAATACCATGCTGCAAAAATAACTGCTTTGGAAAGGGGATATGTTACACAATTGGTGAAATGAGTTGCAACATTCACATATTCTTGAGGAGATTATGCTCAATCAAATGTTGATGTCATTCAAAAGGGTTACTACTAACGGTGGGGCTTGCTGCTCCCGCAAAGCGGGACAGGTCGTACTGGAATTTATAACGTAGAGCCCGGAGCTGAAGCCCAATAAAATTACTGATGATGAAAAGTAGAACAAATGCTCAATAGATACCGAACCCTGAAGAGTGCTGTATAGGTTTACTAATTCGGTTTGTAAAAAGTTCTGTTATGATAAGAATCCCATTAAAAGGCGATAACACATTGTACTGTGAATGGATAGGCCTGCACAGCAATCATTGAAACCGATGAATCATCTCTTCAACGGAACTATTGGTTTCATAGAAGCTGATTATTTTTTTAATCACACCTTCCACAAGAGCATCCGGACACGAGGCTCCGCTTGTTACAAGAATCTTTACAGGATCTTTTGAAGGAAGGAAACCATTTGTGAGCAGTTCTTCTTTTGTATGAAAGTTATGATGCAGGATTTCTTTTGCCGAGAGTATCTTCTCTTCGTTATTAATAAAGTAGGTGGGTAGTTTTTCTTCGCAAAGCTCTACCAGGTGCGATGTGTTGGAAGAATTATATCCTCCCACCACTATGGCAAGGTCGGCATCTGTTTGCAACATACCGGACACAGCAGTCTGGTTATCGTTGGTGGCATAGCAAAGTGTATCTCTTGTATCCGCAAAATGCTCTTCGGGATTATCATTGGGAAAAGTATCAATCATTACCTGCTTTAGATAATCGGCAATGGCCTGCGTGTCGCTTGCCAGCATAGTGGTTTGATTCACTACACCAATCCTTTGCAAATCTTTGGTTACGTCAAAACCTTCGGAGAATTGATAGTTGAATTCAGTATAAAAATTAGCCGACTTTTTTTCTCCGGTAATATATTTTGCCAGCTCTTTCGCCTCCTTCATATCTTTTACCACTACGGAAGCAGCATTGTTAGCCGCATGAGAAAAGGTGGCTCTTGTTTCTTCATGGTTTGGTTTGCCATGAATGATGATGGAGTAGTTTTTCTTCGCTATAGCTTCGCTACGGTTCCACACTTTTTCTACAAAAGGGCAGGTGGTATTATATTTTTCTGTTTGAATACCTATTTGCCGTAGCTTTTCTTCAATTAATAAAGTAGTGCCAAAGGCAGGAATTAAAACAATATCATCTTTTGTGATTTCCTCAAAGGGGATTAACTGTTTGCCATAAGTGTCTTGCAAAAATTGTATGCCATGTGCTTCCAGGTCTGCATTTACTTGTGGGTTATGAATCATTTCACTCAACAGAAAGATTCTCTTTCCCGGATTTTCTTCCACAGTTCTGAATGCAATTTCAATCGCATTTTCCACACCGTAGCAAAATCCAAAATGCCGGGCAAGATAGATTTGAACAGGGCCAAAATCCAGCAAAGTAGGAGTGAAGTCCCTCCCTAACGGAGAGGCAGGCTTTTTCATTTTATCCTGCTCTTTCCTTTTGTTTTTAATAGCGGAAATAAGCGGACTCCTGTAAATGATGGGCACTTCAAAACTCTTCATACCTGCGAAGTTATACCAAATATTAAAACTTAATTAGTCCAATAAAACAACTGTACATAATCTTGAGTGTATAATACCGCCATACAAGAACTTTTGGTAGATGCTTTTATAAGCGGTATTACTACTCCGCAAATTGTTTGAAGCTATTACAATCCATTACTTGAAAAGTTCTTATTACCTTTCGAAAAATTTATAACGATGAGGTTTTCTTTCCTTGCTATCTTTTCAATTGTGTTGTTGCTTGCTTCGTGCAAGCCAATGAAAAAGAAGAATGATCTTAAAAATAAAATAGACAGTATGATGAACAGATTTATTCCGGTGGATTGGGCGCACAGCACCAATATTTACGAAGTGAATGTGCGGCAGTACACTGCAGCCGGTACTTTCAATGCATTTATGCAACAGCTTCCCAGGTTAAAAGCAATGGGTGTAAAAACACTTTGGTTTATGCCCGTTACACCTATTGCGGAAAAGAATAAAAAAGGAACAATGGGTAGCTATTATGCCTGCTCGGATTATACTACCATCAACCCTGAATTTGGGAGCCTGGAAGATTTTAAAGTGCTGGTAAAGCTGGCACATGAAATGGGGTTTAAAGTTATTATTGATTGGGTGGCTAATCATACCGGTTGGGATCATACATGGACGACTAAGCATCCGGATTATTATAATAAGGATACGACCACTAACGATTTTAAAATGCCCGGCGGAATGGAAGATATAATTGAGTTGAATTATAACAACCCCGCATTGCGAAAAGCAATGATCGATGCCATGCAGTTCTGGATAGATGAATGTGATATTGATGGTTTTCGTTGCGACCTTGCTTCGTGGGTCGAACTGAATTTCTGGAAAGAAGCAAGAGCTGTGCTTGATGACGTAAAACCTTTATTCTGGCTTGGCGAATATGACGAGTTGGAAAACCCTGAATACGGAGAAGCGTTTGATGCAAGCTATTCCTGGGCATGGATGCACAAAACGGAAGATTTTTATCAGCAAAAACTTCCGCTTGATACGTTGCTCACTTTATTAAAAAAATATGATGATCTTGGCGATAACACTATGAGAACATGGTTCACCACCAATCATGATGAGAACAGCTGGAACGGAACCGAGTATGATAAATATGGTGATATGGCAAAAGCATTGGCAGTGTTCAGTGCTACATGGAATGGTATTCCGCTTTTATATTCCGGGCAAGAACTGCCAAACCTGAAGAAACTACAATTTTTTGACAAGGATGAGATTGAATGGAATGGTACAAATGAATTAGCTGGTTTTTATACTGCGTTGTTGAACCTACGTACAAATAATCCTGCATTAAGAAGCGGCGATGCAGCCATACAAACTTTTCGTATTAAAACATCAGATAGTAAAAATGTTTTTGCTTATTTAAGAAGGAATGGAAATAAGGAAGTGCTGGTAGTTTTAAATTTCTCTTCGGAGAAAAATCTTCGGTTTGATATATTGGATGAGAATGTTACCGGCATTTATAAAAGTGTTTTTTCCGGAGCAACGAATGACTTTACCATTGAGAAAAGTTTTGAAATGCAGCCGTGGGAATATTTGGTGTATGAGAAATAGGTTTCTGGTCTTTATAATTATGCGATTGTCATATCGGGCTTGACCCGGCTCTTGAAGCGGGGTCAAGCCCGGCAAGACGTTAGGCCATAATCAAAATAGAATACTGAATAGTAAAATGATTAAGCTTTATTTCTAAATAAGAAAAGCCATCCCGATCTGATCGGGATGGCTTTTTAACTTCTAATGTTTTATTCTTATGGTTGATTCAGATTCAACGGATATCTGTAAACACCTGAATAGCCAGGATACATTCCTTCCAATTGAATAGATTCTCCCTTCAGGTTTTTAATGGCTTCATTTAATTCTTCTATACTTGAAATGTCCATTCCGTTTACAGAAGTAATGATGAATCCGGATTCCATTCTAGTTTTACTGAATACACCACCGGATTTTATTTTCTTAACAAGCACACCACCATCAACATTATTTTTCGTGGCAGTTTTTTCATCTATTGTTTCAAGATCAGCTCCTAACTGGTCTCCAACATTTACCGATGTCAGGCTTTCATATGTTCCTGTTATAGCTTTTAATGTGGCAGCCGTTGTATATTCTTTATCGTTTCTTTTGTAAGTGATATTTATTTTATCACCTGCATTGTATGATGAAACAGTTGCCTGCAATTCTGTCCAGGAAAAAACAGGTATATCGTTTATTTTTGTAATTACATCACCGGGTTTCAACCCAATGGTTGCTGCTGCACCATCTTTGGCTACTTCACCAATATGTGCACCATCACCTGCATCAAATTTTTCACGGTCTACTGAAACGCCGAGGTAAGGTCTTTTTACATCGCCAAATTTGATAAGGTCATTTATGATCTTCTTTACCAGATTAACAGGAATAGCAAATGAATAACCTGCATAGGTTCCTGTTGGTGCATAAATAGCGGAGTTAATGCCCACTAACTGACCATCCGTTGTAATTAAAGCGCCGCCGCTATTTCCCTGGTTTACCGCAGCATCTGTTTGAATGAAAGATTCAATTGGTGTCTGACTTTGTCTGCTGTTAATGCCGATATTTCTTCCTTTGGCACTTACAATACCTGCGGTAACTGTTGTTTCCAATGTAAGTGGATAACCAATTGCCAGCACCCATTGACCAAGCTTTACATTATCGGAATTGCCATAAAGAATAAAAGGTAATCCGCTGGCATCTACTTTCAGTACAGCCAGATCACTACTCGGGTCACGGCCAATTACTTTTGCTTTGTACACTTTTTTGTTGTGTAGTGTAACGGTGATTTCAGAAGCTATACCATCGCCACCATCCGATACCACATGATTGTTAGTGATGATATATCCATCCTCGCTGATGATAACACCACTGCCGGAAGCTCTTTGCTCAGGTTGTATCTGTGGTCCGAAATTATTATTGAAGAATTGTTCAAACAGATCTTCCATACTGTTATTTCTGTTACGTGGAAGTCCGTTGCTTACTTTCTTTGCCGGAATTTTTGTTTTGATATGCACGACTGCCGGTACTGCAGCGTTGGCTGCTTTGGTAAAATCTACAGGGTCGCCGGCACCCGGAGTGCCGTCAAAAAATCCCGCATAATTAGCAGGAACATTACCACCATTAATAGATTGTGAAAAGGCAGTTTGTTTAGCACTTACTTTTCCATAGATCCATACACTGGTTAAAGCTGATACCGCACTTATCGCAACGATCAGCAAAATCTGTTTTAGTTTCATAGTATTCATTTCTTTTTATAATGGTTTGTAGAATGAGGCTTCTATATCAAAATATATGCCTATGCATTACAAAATAACAAACTGTCATTCAACTATGTTGACCATTAGTTTAGTTTAACAAATATTTACTAAGGCCTTCGTACTTAATTGTTGCTTTAAAATTACGACTTTTTACTGTGAAAAGTATACCCATTTTCCCGGATTATTATTGCAATGTCATAATGATGTCAAAAAAGACATTGTGTCAACTCCGTCAGCATAATCATTGACAGATGGACATTGTGCAGCACCAAATGAGATATGATCATTACCAGTAATACATTGTAGTTCGGGATTGTCTTTTAATGAGTTTATTACCTCTTCTTCTGATGTATAAAATTCATAATTCAACTGGCTAATGGGAGAGAATAGTCTTTTGTCTTCAATTAAAAGAATAGAACCATTGGTCATGTAGTACACTTTGTTCAGCATATGCAAAGCCAGGTTGTAATCATAATTATTTTTGTACTTATGATGATCGGCCAGATCCTGGTATTTATTAAATGCTTCGAGCAGTGGTACAAAATCATAATCAACTGGCACATATATTTTGGTAACGTTGCGGCAACCTAAACCAAAATAATAATAAACATCATCAGCTAGTTTTTCCAGTTCCAACTTTGATTCGTTGCCGGAAAGTATTGCAACAGATGTTCTGTTTTTACGGATAATATGCGGATACTTTGCAAAATAGTATTCAAAATGCCGGGAAGAGTTGTTGCTACCTGTAGCTATATAAGCGTCACAATCTTTCAGCATTTCAGCAAAAAGTAAATAGTTTGCCGCTTTAGCATCCCATTCAATAATTTTTTCAACAAGATGTTTGATCAGCACATTGTCTTTGGATGATGTTTTCATTACAGCAATGTTTCCACTTATGAAAACGCATAAAAAATCATGAAAACCAACCAGCGGAATATTGCCAGCCATTACTAGTCCAATCTTTTTAGGATTTGTATTGCATGCATCAATAGGGTATTTCTTTACCCAATTATCTAAGGTTTCTTTTTGCAGGAATTCGTTAACGATATTTTGTGTAGCTGTTGTTACAAACAGGGGTGTAAACCAACCATTTTCATAGCCGGCTTTTTCTTTTGCTGAAAGCCAATTTTCATTTTCTGATAAAATATATTGCCCCAACTGAACCAATAAATCAATACGATGTTGTAAATTCATTCCTGACTATTATTTTTGTGGCACAAAAGTAACCCTCAACCCTTTAAATTAAATACTACTATGGCTATTAAGATTACAGAAGAATGCATTAATTGCGGTGCCTGCGAACCAGAATGCCCCAACAATGCCATCTATGAAGGTGGTGTAGAATGGGCTATTTCTGACGGAACAACCGTAAAAGGAAGTTTTACTTTGCTTGATGGAACTACTGTTGATGCAGATCAGAAAAATGCGCCAGTGGCTGTTGATATTTATTATATCACTCCAAATAAATGTACAGAATGCCAGGGCTTTCATGAAGAGCCTCAATGTGCTGCTGTTTGCCCTGTAGATTGCTGTGTACCAGACGAAATGTATGTAGAAACTGTAGAGCAGCTAATGGCTAAAAAAGATTTGCTACATATCTGATTGTCAGGTGTGCATAATTTCTGAAGTGTTTTCGCCGGAGCACACAAATGTTTTTGTACCTTGTACACATACAATACAGCAGTGAAAGCTGCTTAAATAGTGGCTGTTGATATTTCCCGTCGTAAAAAGGTGAAGGAGAAACGGCCTTCACCTTTCTTATACTAACACTCTCCCTACTATTATATAACGGATATTTGGCACAAATGGCCTGATTTCGCTACTATTTATAATAATTTTTGTTAATGGTATTTGATAACGGTTATTTGCGTTGGGCATTTTGAAATTTTCTGCAATATTTGCAGAGTTAAACCCGTTGAAACGGCAACAAAACCTACTACACCAAAGATGAAACAAAATATAGCTCTTGTAACCGGCGGTCTTTCAGGCGAAGCCGTTATTTCCTATAAAAGTGCCGATACAATCGAAAAAAATCTTGACAGAGAGCTTTTTAATGTTTATAAAATAGATATTAATGCAGAAGGCTGGTGGTATGAGCTTCGGGATGGAAGAAAAACGGAAATTGACAAAAATGATTTTTCGCTCAGTCTGGATAATAAGAAAATAAATTTTGATGCCGTCTTTATTGGTATGCATGGTACACCTGGGGAGGATGGAAAATTGCAAGGCTATTTCGACATGTTGAAAATACCTTACACAGGTTGTGATGCAGCAACATCTTCGCTTACCTTCAATAAAAGATATGCTGTGGCAGTTGCAGGAATGGCTGGCATCGCTGTTGCCAAATCTGTTATCCTGATAAAAAATAATTTTGAAAGCCCGGATGAGATTGTCAATACATTAAAGTTCCCTGTATTTATCAAACCGAACAACGGAGGCTCAAGCATTGGCATGTCGAAGGTGAATAAGCAGTCGGATGAATTGGGTCAGGCAATTGAAAAAGCATTTAAGGAAGATGACCAGGTGCTGGTAGAAGAAATGATTAATGGCAGAGAATTTACGGTTGGTGTTTTTAAATCAAAAGGTAACATCATTGTATTACCGCTAACAGAAGTAAAAGCCCATGGCGATAAAGAATTTTTTGACTTTGAAGCAAAGTATTACGGCAAGTCAGATGAAATAACGCCGGCCGTGGTGGATGAAAACATTGCTGAAAAAGTAAGAGAGGCCGCTAAGAAAATTTACGGTGTGTTTAATTGCGGAGGTGTAGTAAGAATTGATTTTATTTATAATGAAACAGAAGGAAGGCCTTATATGCTGGAAGTAAATACAATTCCCGGGCAAAGTGAAGCAAGCATTATTCCACAGCAGGTACATGCAATGGGCTGGAACCTTCAAGAATTTTATACAAAGTTGATAGAAGATTGTTTCAGCAAAAAGAAATAGCAAAAACTGATAACCTATAAATATTCGAATGTTTAAATTTATTACAAACCGGCCTTTGTGGCTTAATATACTGATCGGTATAGCACTGGCAATTGGAATTTTTGCAGTGTTCCTCTTGTCGTTAAATTGGATTACAGATCATGGTAAATCGGCCACGGTTCCTTCTGTTACCGGAAAGAATTATGATGAGGCAAAACAAATTCTGAAGAAAGCTGGTTTTGATATCGAAATACAGGATTCTGTTTATGTAGATACTGCCAAACCCATGTCGGTTATTAAACAATTTCCGGAAGCAGATGAAATTGTAAAATCAAACCGGACAGTATTTCTTTTGATCAGCAGATCAGTGCCGCCAATGGTTGAAATGCCTAACCTTCTCGGCTACAGCCTTCGCAATGCACAAATGGTTTTGAAAAATATGGATCTAAAACTGGGCGACACAACCTTCAAACCAGATTTTGCAAAGAATGCTATATTAGAACAATTATATAACGGAGCTTCCATTTCACCCGGCACTCAACTCAGGAAAGGGAGTACTATCTCATTGGTATTGGGTGATGGAGTAGGGAACAAAGAATTTTCGGTTCCTGTAATTACCGGAATGGTATATGGCGAAGCCAAAAGAATCTTAGAGGCAAATGGAATTGTGATAGGTGCAATTGTTACTAGAGCCGATGTTACAGATACGGCAGGAGCCTGGATATACAAACAAAATCCTGAACGCTTTGACGATGATAAACGGATTCAGAAAATCCGCTCAGGACAAACCATTGATGTGTGGCTGCAAGTGGATAAACCGATTACAGACAGTACAAAAACTGATTTAGAGTTAGACGATTTATAATTATTAAATATGCAAAACATTACTGCTGAAGAATTGAAAACCCGGATTGATGCCGGCGAAAAAATCAACCTGATTGATGTAAGAGAGCCGCATGAATTTGCGGAGTTTAATATCAATGGCATATTAATTCCACTTGGTAAAGTGCAAACCATGCAGATTGATGAAATTGAAGACCTGAAAGAAGAAGAGATCATCATCTACTGCCGAAGTGGCAACCGAAGCGGTCAAGCTTGTATGTTTCTCGATGCAATGGGATTTACAAATACCAAAAACCTGGTAGGTGGTATGCTTGAATGGCAAGAAAAGTTTGTTGCAAAGAAGTAAGAAGCCGGAGGTAAGAGGTATGATTTCCGACCTCTTACCTCCGACCTCATTATTATAGACTCACATTCAGACCAAACATGAAATTCGTTCCCGCCATTGGGAAATAATAATTCTCCGTTATAGTTTCTCCTCCCACAAAATAGCTGAACGTATAGCCGTTTGGTTCATACTTTTTACTAAACACATTATTAAGCTGTGCAATTATGTTTATTTCTTTCAGGCCTTTATTTTTAATAGTATAAATAGCTCTTACATCCTGTACAAAAAATGCATTTAATGATCGGGCATCATTGCCTGTATTATCAAGGTATTGCTTTCCTACATACTTACTTAGCAAACTCAGTTCGCCATTTTTTACAGGAATAAAATTAATAGTGGCTCCGCCAACAACAGCTGGAGAGTAAGCTATAGTTGCTGATGCGTAACTATTGGTTTTCTGACCACCATTATCATAATCATCAATATACTCTGTAAAATTCTTCACCTTGTTTTCACTCAACGAAATATTTGCAGCAGCATTCATCCACGAATTAAATTTAATGCCGCCTTGCAGTTCTATACCTGTTCTGTAGCTATTGGGAATATTCGTTCTTGTATAAGCCCCTACATCATTTATTTTTCCATCAAGCACCAATTGGTTTTTATACTTCATGTAATAAACTGTAGCGGCCCAATTGTATTTTGTTGTTTGCTTTTCAATGCCAGCTTCAATATCATGCAAACGTTCGGGCAATGGTTGTTGTACTGCTCCTGTTTCAAAATCATCCCGGTTGGGTTCTTTATTGGCAATACTATAAGAAGCATAAGCCTTCCAGCCGTTTTGAAGATAGCTTACTCCGGCTTTTGGATTAAAGAAGTTAAAGTTTTTAGAAATTGATAATGTTGGATTATCCCTGAACCCTTCCGTGCTGTATTTTACATGCCTGTACTGTAAATCATAAAACAAATTCCAGTAGTCTGCAACTTTTGTTTGTTGTTTCAGGTAAATATTGAAATCATTTTTATCTGAACCCAGATCATACCAATTATCTATACTGGTTAATCCTTTCTCTGCCCAGATTATTTTTCCAAAGTGCTGCCCATTGTAGCGGGTAAAGCCGCCACCAAATACAGCTTCTGTTTGATTATGTTTTAATTGCAACGAAAAAATATTTCCGTAAAAATCATTGTCGAGCCATAATCGGCGAACCATATCAGAACTGTTACCAGACGGAGCATCTGGCATTCCGTATTTAGAATATTTCTGATCGGCTTTATACTGCTCGTAAAATCCTTTTCCTTTTGTGAGGAAGAAAGCAGTATTAAAATTCAGTTTACCATTCAGCCGCTGGCTAAAGAATAACTGGTAATGTGTTTGTGTGTAATCGTCAATTTCATTGTCGTAAGGTTCGCCGGGTCTTTCTGTTCCTGCACTGTTTACTGTTCTGTTGCCGGCAAGTAGTTCGGCTTCTGAAATACCGTTCCATGCCTGATCTGTTTTTTCTTTACCGGAGAAAACATTTACCCGTACAGAAGCTTTTTCTTTTACATAAGCCGTAGAGAAGTAGAATGATTTTAAATCGCTGCTGGCTCTGTCGATAAATCCATCGCTGATGATCTTTGATAACCGGACATCAGTTGTAAATCCGTTTACCAATCCGGTTCCGGCTTTGATGGTGTGCTTCCAGGTGTTGTAAGAGCCAAAACTGTTATTGATCTCAGCATAGCTGTCTTTCACCACTTCATTGGTGCTGATGTTGATGCTGCTGCCAAATGCACCGGCTCCATTGGAAGAAGTGCCAACACCTCTTTGTATTTGTATGCTTCCGGTGGAGGAACTGAAATCCGGCAGGTCTACAAAAAAAGTTCCCTGGCTTTCAGCATCGTTATAAGGAATGCCGTTCAGCGTTACATTAATTCTTGCAGCATCGGATCCTCTAATGCGGATGCCGGTGTAGCCAATTCCATTTCCTGCATCAGAATTAATAACTACTGATGGTGTCTGGTTCAGCAGAAATGGAATATCCTGCCCAAGGTTTGTTTTAGCGATTTCCTTTTTGGAAATATTGGTTTTGGTGAACGGTGCATTTTCGCCTGCACGGATAGCTCTTACCTCAATGGGTGTTAATAAATAAAAGCTGTCTTTTACTTCTTGCGAAAAAATAGCATTGGCAGTTACAAGTAAACAACCAAGCATCATGATCCTCTTCATTTTTTAATGATTTAAAGGGTTTAAAAAATAAGAGGGAAATGCAATTGAGAAAGGTGAACTATTGGCGCCAATATGGAAAATTGGCATCACTCCCTTCGCAGGCATTACCCTGACCAGGTTCAACGGGTTTTATCTCAGACTCCAATTAATTAGGAGACACCCCGGAACTTTGGAAACTAAAGCCTTCTTATTCAAAGGCTAAGAACTTGTCCCGTTAAAATGCGGGAGTGACACAAAAATAAGAAAGAATTAATTTAGGGAAGCTGTAACTTTTCTACAACACTCTTCGTATAATAGTTTAAACCATTGTTTATGCAAAAAATAATTTATACGTTATTGACAATCGCTTTATTGTCAACAACTTCTTTTTCTCAAAAAACAATTAATGATGCTAATGTAGAAAAAAGAACGGTTAGCAGTTTTCATGGAATTGAAGTCGGTACAGGTATTGAATTGATGCTTTCTGAAGGAAAATCGGAAGAAGTAGCAGTAAGTGCCGACAAAGTTGAACACCGTGATAAGATCGTAACAAAAGTTGAAAATGGGATCTTGAAAATTCACTATGATATAAAATCCGGCGCTGTTAATAAAACAAAAGAAATAAAAAATCTAAAAGCATATGTTTCTTTCAGGTCAATTGATAAACTTCATGCAACTACAGGTGCCGAAGTGAAAATTGATGGAGTGCTGAAATCTCAAAAACTGGAATTAAAAGCAAATACCGGCGCATTGGTAAAAGGAAAGGTTGATATTGATGCACTCGAAGTAAGCCAGAGTACTGGCTCCAAGATCATTTTATCTGGTTCGGCCAATAAACTGGAAATAGATGGAAGCACCGGCAGTAAATTTTCCGGACTGGAAATGAACACTTCAAATTGTTCAGTTAAAGTAAGTACCGGCGCTATCATTACTGTAAATGCTGATAAAGATCTGCAGGTGAAAGCTAACACTGGTGGAGTAGTAAAGTATAAAGGAAATGCAACAATTAGCGACATAAAGAAAAATACAGGTGGAACAGTTTCAAAAATTTAAATTTATACAATGAAGAAGATACTATTGTTTTTAACAGCGGTACTATTTGTAGCAGTAATTAATGCACAGCAGATCAATGACCCGAATGCAGAACTAAGAACCGCAAAGAATTTTCATGCAGTTAATTTGTCCAGTGCTTTTGATGTGTTTATTACACAGAGCAATGAAGAATCAGTAGCTGTAAGTGCAGCCGACATCAAAGACAGGGAAAAAATTACCGTAGAAGTGAAGAACGGTGTTTTGTTTGTTGGCTACGATAGTAAAGGAATGAAGTGGGGAAATGGAAATAAAAAGCTGAAAGCTTACATTTCAGTTAAGCAAATTGATGCGATGACCGTTAGCGGTGCCTGCGATGTATTTATTTCGGGAACATTAAAGGCTGCTGAGTTTACACTGCGCCAATCCGGTGCCAGCGATGTGAAAGGCAGGATGGAGATTGGCAAACTGAAAGTTGATCTTAGCGGCGCATCCGATGTTACTATTACCGGCACAGCCACACAATTATATATCGAGGCCAGTGGTGCCAGCGATTTTAAAGGGTATGATCTTGTTACTGATATCTGTGATGCAAAAGCCAGTGGCGCCAGCGATATTAAAATAACAGTGAATAAGGAATTATCTGCCCAGGCTAATGGTGCCAGCGATGTTAAATATAAAGGCAACGGGGTTATCCGTGACCTTAAGAGCAGCGGCTCCAGCAGTGTAAGAAAAGTATAGTCAAAACTTAAGTGGTATAATTATAGAAACGTTCTGGTTTTATTAATCAGAACGTTTTTTCTTTGGTAAAGAAGCCCTATACGGTTACCTTTGCACCGCGAAGTAGAGCAGCGGTAGCTCGACGGGCTCATAACCCGTAGGTCGGGAGTTCGATCCTCCCCTTCGCAACAAACGAAAGAGCTGTCCGCCGTGGCGGATGGCTCTTTCAATTTTCCGAAACAGTTGCACATTCAACTGGCAAGGACTGACTACCTCCTCCTTCTTGCTGCCCGCAGTGTGTACCTTCAGGCTTATAACATGAAATCTGGTTTTGTAAACATATTTGGACGACCCAATGCAGGCAAGAGTACTCTGCTCAATGCATTGATGGGTGAAAAGCTGGCTATCGTTTCGCACAAAGTGCAAACAACAAGGCATCGCATCAAAGGAATCATTACTGAAAAAGATTACCAGGTTATTTTCTCTGATACACCTGGCATCATCGAACCAAGATATAAGTTGCATGAAAAAATGATGCAGGCTGTAAAAGGTGCATTGGAAGATGCGGATGTGGCGTTGCTGCTGGTAGATGTAAAAGAAAACTGGGAAGAAGCGGATGCCATTTTTTCGGCATTGAAATTAAAAGTGCCGGCTATTGTGGCTGTCAACAAGATAGATCTTGAAAGCGAAGCAAAAATAAAAGAAGCAGTAGACTATTTTGCTGCAAGACCATATTGCAAAAAAGTAATCACCATTTCTGCTTTATCAGGCATTAATAAAAAGAAACTGGTAAATGCTTTCCTTGAATTTTTACCGGAAGGCGCACCGTTTTATGAAGGCGATGATATCAGCGACCTGAACACAAGGTTTTTTGTGAGTGAAATTATCCGGGAGAAGATATATGAACTGGCGCAGGATGAAATTCCTTATCACACTGCTGTAATGATACAGGAGTATAAAGAGAAAGCTACGCTGGTAAAGATCGTTGCTGACATCATCGTTCACCGGGAAACACAGAAAGTGATTTTGATTGGTTCGAAAGGAGAGAAGATAAAACGAATCGGTACAGCAGCCAGAAAAGATATTGAAGCATTCATCGATCAGAAAGTATTTTTGGAATTGTTTGTGAAAGTGAAACCGAAGTGGAGAGAAAATGATATGCAGTTGAGGGAATACGGTTATTAAACCCCTGTTCCCTAAAGAGGAACTTAGGTGTTAAATACTTTCGATTTATTAAATAGTTTTTTAATCAGTTTCAGATTTATAGATTTTTTGAAAAGTGTGAAGTGAACTATAAAAGAGGAACATAAAAGTCCCTTTAGGGATTTAGGGTATGAGTTTTACAGTCGCAATAGTTGGCCGGCCCAACGTAGGAAAAAGTACATTGTTCAATCGTTTACTGGTGGAACGTAAAGCCATCGTAGATGATGAGAGCGGTGTTACCCGTGACCGCCAGTATGGTGTTACCGACTGGAACGGAAAAACCTATAACGTAATTGATACCGGAGGTTTTGTTTCTGGTAGCGAGGATATATTTGAAAAAGAAATTGCCAAGCAGGTAATGATTGCGGTGGAAGAAGCCAATGCAATTATTTTTATGGTAGATGCCGGAACTGGTATGACCAATCTTGATGATGCAATGGCAGGTGTGCTGCGCAAAAGCACCAAGCCTGTTTTTCTTACAGTAAACAAAGTAGATAACAACGACCGGATGCTGGAAGCCAATGAGTTTTACAGCTTCGGTTTCGAACATGTATTTTTCATTGCGGCAGCAAGTGGAAGTGGAACCGGTGAGCTATTGGATGCAGTGGCCGAACTGATAACCGAAGATGATTCGGAAGAAGCAAAAGCCATTGATGCACTGCCAAAAATTTCCATCATCGGACAACCGAACACCGGCAAATCTTCTTTACTGAATGCATTGGTGGGTGAAGAGAGAACCATTGTAAGTGATATTGCAGGCACCACAAGAGATTCCATTCACACACATTATAATTTATTTCAGAAAGAATTTGTGCTAATAGATACTGCGGGCATCCGTAAGAAAGCAAAAGTGCATGAAGACCTGGAATTCTATTCCGTTATCCGTGCCATCAAAGCGGTGGATGAAGCCGATGTGTGTTTGCTGATGATTGATGCAGAAAAAGGATTGGCTGCACAAGACCTGAACATTTACTCTCTTGCTGTAAAAAAAGGAAAAGGCATTGTGGTGCTGGTAAACAAGTGGGACCTGATGGCGAAGGAAACCAACACTGCTAAAGAATATGAAGCAACATTGAAAAAGAAGCTGGCACCTTTTAATGATGTGCCGGTGCTGTTTGTTTCTGCTAAGGAGAAGACAAGAATTTTTAAAGCCATCGAAATTGCCTTGCAAGTGTACGACAACAGAAATCAACGCATTACTACTTCCAAACTAAATGATACTATTTTAAAAGCCATTGCTGCTTACCATCCGCCGGTGGTGCGGGGTCATGCTATTAAAATAAAATTTGTTACCCAGTTGCCTACGGCTGTTCCGTCGTTTGCTTTCTTCTGCAATTTTCCAGACGATGTAAAAACGCCGTACAAGAACTATCTTGAAAACAAGCTGCGGGAAAATTTTGACCTGAGTGGTGTGCCGGTGCGTCTTTTCTTCCGGAAGAAATAAATGCCTTACCTGTTAGTATAACAGAGTCATCATCTGCTACAATCAGGTTGTCAACCTGCGGGCCTTTTTGTTACCTGGCAAATTTTTATCTTTAAAGACCGGGAACATTCCGGCATTACTTTAATAATACTATTCATCATGAAAAAACTTTTGAGTATTATACTGCTGGCAGTTGTTCTTATTGCATGTAGCAGCAACAGCGAAAAGAAAACAGAGGATGTGAAGGAAAAGATAGAAAACAGCATGATTGATGCAAAAGAAAAAGTGAAGGAAACACTGGACGATGTCAAGGAAAAGATGAAGGAAATGAAAGACACCCTGAAATCGAAATTAGATACCCTTAAGAAAAAGATGTAAGGCAACAAAAGCGGTGTTCTGGTTCACCAACCAATAGCTTTCTTTTTAAAATTAAAGCCCTTCCTCCCGAAAGGGTTTTTTATTACTCGTATAATTACGAAAAAATAAATAAACTTAATTGCTTGCATTATTTATCAGGTTACTATTTTAGTATCCTGATACATCGTACCTGAAATCTGCTCCTTTCTGAAGCCATCTATTTCTCCATTTATTTATGAAAAATGTTATGTTGATTTTTTAGTCAGCCAGTACTATCGTCCTGTTTCCTATTGTGCAGCCACCAATTTTTTAACACCAAACCCTCAATATGAAACAGTATTTAGTAATCCTGCTTATGGTGACCTGTACAGCAACACAGGCACAATTGAACATTGAGCCTTTGCCACCTCCACCTGTTGTACCTTTTTCTATGGGACAGGTAAGCCAGATGCCTGAGGGAAAGAAAGATATACAAATGCATCCGCAGCGTTGGAAGCTTAGTAATAACCATATTATTACAGGAGCTCTCATATTTACAGCTGGTGCAGCCAAAGGTTTCAATGAAACCTTGCAATTTCACTGGAAAGCATTCCGCCACAAATATCCAGGAGCAAACCCAAAATGGTTCAACCCGGCCATCAGCTGGAAAAATAAATACCAGAATAATAATCCTATAGCTGGCGCAAAGTTTCCATTATCCACCAGTTTACTGGTGATGGTTACGGATCAGTACCATCTCAATAATTTTATCAATAGGGTGTCATGGGGTACAGCACTGGTGATAAAAGTGGGTGAGAAGAAAAAACCAATTAAACAATACCTGCTTGATCTTTTATATTACACAGCCTGTCACCAAGCTGGGTTTGCACTTACTTATTATCCTTTCAATAAGTACAAAGGAAATTAATTTTAGCGGGTTTATTTCTTTTTCACCATTGGTATTTTCAGCCGTTTGGCTTCTTCATTCCATCCGGCTGCCGATATGATCATCTGCCGCATATTAAATGCAGAAATATCTTTTTTGTTTCTAATACAGACCGATGCAATGATGGCCCTACCTTTATTTTCTAATTGCGGAAATGCTTCTAACAAGTCTTTGCCACGCATAAATGCAATATCAATACCTTCTTTTGTATTGTTCATAAACATGAACATGCCGAAGTAATGATAAAAGGGAAGTTTGTAGCTGAACCGTTCTTCCACGCCATGTACATTTTCAAAAATAAGTTGCCGGATATGTTCGCATAGTTCTTGCTTTTCTTCGGGCAGGCTTTCGATGTATTGGTCTACAAGCCGGTTCATTTATACTGTGCAATTATCGCTTCTATCTGTTGCGTGAAAACGGCCAGCTCATCCTGCTTTTGTTTTATAAAACTGTTTTCAGCAAGTTTACCAACCACTTTTTCCATTTCCTGTTCTGTTTCGTAGAGCATGGTGCGGAAAGGATTGGAATAATCTTTTGCCCTTGATGTATAGATGCCGGTACAGATCCACTCTTTGGTGGTAACAGCATTCTCCAGCAATTGCAGAAATAACCTTTTGGTAAATTTCTTCGGCGTTAGTTGCAATACTTCGAGCATGGTAGCAAATGCATGACGGAATTTATCAGTAGCATATTCATTGCTTTTTCTTTTGTAGAAGGCATGTACTTCATGCCAACTGTTTACTTTACCACTGCGGATATTCTTCATGAGTGCAGTAATGGCTGGTTCTGGTATCAGTTGTCCGCCCACATTCTTCCAAGCCGTTCGGACAGGTTTTGCCGGTAATGCTTTTAGTAATTTTTGCCAGCTATTGCTTTTTTTATTTTCGATAAAGAGCATTAACTGCTGTATGCCGTAATAAACAACCAGCTCTTTAAAAATGTGATAAGCTTCGGGAACTTTTACGAGTTCTGTTTTTCTTTTAGTGTTCTCAAAGTTTGGCGCAAGTATTTCAAGTCCATTAGTAGCATCAGCCTTTGCTTCCAATAATGCTTTGCCTTTTTTCAGCAGTTCTTTTTCGCTTATTGGATTCTTGCCGTGTCTGCCGGAAGGCAGGTTTTTTGTTGCCCATGCTGTTGCAGTAAGTTCTTTAAACAATTGTAGTGCATCCATCATTTCATTTACACTATCCGGTGCCAGGTAGTCGTATTCAATCGTCAGGGTTTTATCAATACGTTTATCACGGCTTTCATATTTGTCTGCATTGCGGGCCAGTGCATACATATTGTACATGAACCAGTAACCAGGCATTACTACCAACTTATCATTGCTTACGTCATTACTTACCAATGAAAAAGGAAGCGGAATGTTTAACTCTGCCGGGAAATCTCCTTTGGCAATTATGGTAAAGGATGCAAATTTTGAATTGTGCTTGAGGCTTACACATAGTCCCGGCCAGAAACCACGGCCTGCCAATAACTCTCCATCTGCACTTCTTGAATTATGATTGGAACCGATAGTGGCACCAGCGGCCATATTGCTTTGTCCTAACACTGTGGAAGCACATAAGAAGGAGTTGTTGTGATGCTGCTCATGCGCCGGAAATATCAACGAGTTCAATACTTCGCAACAGGAGATGGTTGAGTTGTCGCTGAGATACGAGTTGATCAACCTTGCTCCATATTTCAACTGTGAGTTATCACCCATAACAAAACGTACCGCTTTTACCCCATAAAAAATGCGGCAACCATAACCAATGATACCGTTTACAATTTCGCAGCCTTCACCTATTTGTGATTTTGCTTCACCGGTAGAATTGATTGTAACATTTTTTATTTTGTTGGCACCTTTCAGGTAAGCATCAGTTCCTATCCAGGTGTCTTTTATTATTTTACAATTTTTGATAACGGTTCTGTCGCCAATCTTTCCGTAATAACCCCGTTGCGTATCAAAACGTTCGTCAGTAAATTGTTTGAACTTCTCCAGTAGTTTATCATCTGCCCTGAACTTGCTCCAGAGCCATGCATCGCCGGGCTGCATACCATTGAATGGTAACACACTTCGGCCTGCATTTTCATTGCATATTTCTATCCAGATGCGAACGGATTCACTTTCTCCATCTTTTAATACTCCGTTGCCAAATTTGGAATGGTCGGTTGCTGCCAGCTCATTGATATTAACCATTATTACATCATCGCCAATAATATAATGACTCATGAAAGCGACATTGTCTATCGCTGCATTGTTGCCAATATCACAACTGATTATGGTGCTGTTGTATAAACCTACGGGCACCCGCAGGTTGTTGAATTCTACGAAATAAGGTTTCATGTTGCCGATGCGAACCAATCCATAGAAAGAACAATTCTTTATCAGGTCTGGATTAAACGACTCTGCTACGAGTACTTTGCTCCAGTCGTCGGAACTGTTGGCGTTGCGTTCCAGTATTTTTATTTCGGTAGGAGTAAGTTTGCGGTATTTAATGCCGCTTCTGTTTTGGATATTGCGCAGGTAGTATTCATTCTTTCCTTTCGGGATATATTCTTTGGCAACGAAGCCATAGCCGAGAAAGGAAATTGGTTTTTTGCTGATCTGGTTCATAATACAAGCCCCAAACCCCTAAAGGGGCTTTTAAGCTATAAAGGATAGGAAACTTTATAGTTGATTAAAAATATTGCTATGGTAAACTTAGGTAAAATAAAAAAGTTCAATCCTAAGTTCCTCTTTTAGCCCCAATAAAAATCGGGGTAGGAAGGACAGGGGTATTTACTCCACCGTCACCGATTTCGCCAGATTTCTCGGCTTATCCACATCACAGCCTTTGGCCACACCGATATAATATGAAAATAACTGCAAAGGAATAACACTTAACATCGGTGCCATTATTTCATCTGCTTCGGGAACAATCATTACATCATCGGAGAGTTCTCTTGATACTTCATCGCCTTCTGTAATTACTGAGATTACCATTCCTTTTCTTGCTTTGATCTCCTGCATATTACTTACTACTTTTTCATGGTAAGAGTCTTGTGTGGCAACAAACACAACTGGCAGGTCTTTATCTACCAATGCAATGGGGCCATGCTTCATTTCAGCAGCAGGATAACCTTCTGCATGTATGTATGAGATCTCTTTTAGTTTTAATGCGCCTTCCAATGCCACGGGGAAGTTGTAGCCTCTGCCGAGGTATAAAAAGTCTCTTGCCTCTTTATACTTTTCTGCTAATGCTTTTATTGCATCGCTTTGCTTTAATGTCCAGGCTACTTTTTCAGGAATCTCATTCAGTTCATTCAGCAGGTGCATGTATCGTTCCTGCGAAATGGTTCCTTTCATATATCCAACTTTCAATGCGATCATGGTTAGCACTGCTAACTGTGCAGTAAATGCTTTGGTACTCGCCACACCAATTTCTGGTCCGGCATGTGTGTAAGCGCCGCCATGACTTGTTCTGGCAATGGAAGAACCAACTACATTCACCACACCTAATATGATTGCTCCTTTTTCTTTGGCGTTGTCAATAGCAACTAATGTGTCGGCTGTTTCTCCGCTTTGTGAAATAGCAATGATAATATCGCCTTTGTTGATAACAGGATTCCGATAGCGGAATTCTGATGCATATTCCACCTCCACATTAATACGGCAGAGTTCTTCAAAAATATATTCTGCAATAAGACCGGCATGCCAGCTGGTACCGCATGCTACCATCACTATCCTGTTGGCATTGATGATCTGTTCTGCATATTGCTGAATACCACTCATAGTGATGGTGCCGGCAACAGCATCCAGTCTTCCCCGCAGACAATCATAAATTGTTTGTGGTTGCTCAAAAATTTCTTTCAGCATGAAATGTTCATAACCGCCTTTTTCGATGGCCGCCAATTCCAGGTCTAGCTTTTGAACGTAGGGAGTAATTTTTTCGTTGCCGAGATTTTTAAGAATTAATTCGTCGGGTTTAATGATAGCCAGTTCATAATCGTTTACATACACCACTTCTTTAGTGTACTCTAACATGGGTGATGCGTCAGAACCTAAAAAATGTTCTCCTTTACCAACACCAATTACCAATGGGCTGCCTTTCCTGGCAGCGATGATGGTATCAGGATTGTCTTCATCAAGCAATAAGATAACATATGCTCCGGTTACTCTTTTTAAGGCAATCCGAATGGCTTCTTCTAATGAGCAGTCATTATTTTTCTTGATCTCTTCAATAAAATTCAATAGCACTTCTGTATCCGTATCGCTGGAGAATTCGTATCCTTTACTGATGAGTTCTTTTTTCAGCTGAGAATAGTTTTCGATAATACCATTGTGTATCATCGCTAACTTTCCACTGGCGGATTGGTGTGGATGAGCATTGCGGTCACTTGGTTCACCATGTGTTGCCCATCTTGTGTGACCGATGCCTACATTGGCATGAAGATCTTTTCCTACGATACTCTCTTCCAGCTCCGCTACTTTTCCTTTTTTCTTATACACTTTCAGGCCAGTACTGTTTTGCAGTGCAACGCCTGTGCTATCATAACCACGGTATTCTAATCTTTTTAATCCTTTAATAATGATGGGATATGCTTCCCTGGGTCCGGTGTATCCAACTATTCCACACATAGGTTATTTTGTTTTATATCAAGATTTTAACTTGTCTCTTGTCATGCAAGGATTATAAATATTTGTTGCCGAATTTTTATTAAGCTATTCTACAATGCGGGCAAAGTTATTGATTTAGCTACTTATGTAATAATAAACTGCAAAAAGCTGCAAAATTATAATAGAACACCTTTCAATAGAAGAAAAGCCGTGCCAAAATAAATCAGCAGGCCTGTAACATCCACCAATGTAGCAATAAACGGGGTAGAAGATGTGGCAGGGTCTGCACCTAATCTTTTTAATAGCAAAGGGAGCATGGAGCCCATAATTGTTCCCCAGAGAACCACACCAACTACGGCTGTACCAATTGCAAAGCCAATGCGAATGAAATGTTCTCCAAAAAGATCAAAGGCAAAGTGACCGCCATATACAATAAAGTAGCCGACGATACCCAATGTAATTCCCATCAGCAATCCTGATTTTACTTCCCGTTTGGCAATCTGCCACCAATCAACTACAGTTACTTCACCTAATGCCATTGCCTGAATAATTAACGTAGCAGCTTGTGAACCACTGTTTCCTCCACTCGAAATAATTAATGGGATAAATGTAGAGAGTACCAGTACCTGTTCAAGCGTTTCCTGAAAACTTGCCATAGCTGCAATGGTCAAAGTTTCTCCGGCAAATAAAATGATAAGCCAGATGATTCTTTTTTTATACAATTTAAAAATTGGTACATCCAGGTAAGGCTCTTGTAGTGCAGAAGTACCTCCCATTTTTTGCATATCCTCACTAAACTCTTCACTCGCCACCCAAAGGATGTCATCGATGGTAACAATACCGAGTAATTTATTTGACTGGCTAATAACAGGCAATGCCACCCGGTTATTCATTTTAAATATCTCTGCTGCTGTTTCCTGGTCATCGTCTGCATTTAGTGAAATAAAACGTTCGTCCATCAGGTCCGAAACTTTTTTATCCGGAGCATTTAAAATAAAATCACTTATGCGGATATCATCCAGCAATTCTCCTTTTTCATTGATAACGTAAATGACGTTGATGGTCTCACTGTCTTTCCCGTATTTACGGATGGTGGCAAACACTTCTTCAATCGTATTCCAGGGGTACACATACACATAGTCCGGTGTCATCAAACGGCCGATACTATTTTCCGGATATCCCAATAATGATAAAGTGATCTTTCTTTCATCGGGATCAAGCAGCTTTATCAATTCACGGACGGTATTACCTGATAACTCTTCTAAAAAGTCGGTACGGTCATCCGCAGGTAATTCGTTTAGCAGGTTGGCAGTGGTGTTGGCCGGTAATTCCTGTATAACTCTTTTTTGTTCCTGCAGGTCAAGAATTTTAAAAACACTGGCAGCCCGGTGTACAGACATATTCGCAATGATCTGACTGTCGTACTCAGGAAATTCCTCCACCAGTTGGGCTACATCACTAATGTTCTGGTCATCCAGAAATTGTTTGATGACTAATTTATCCTCTGTTTGAATGATGGATTCAAACTGTTCGTAAAATGTTGGTTCTTCCAGTTCCGTTGACATGACTCAAAAATACGAAGTCTGGCTTGAGATGCGGATTACCTTATTTTAAAATCAAAAGAGAAAAACAACAAAAATGGCTTACTTCGTTGAAACAACAACTGGGAAAAATGATGCTTCCGTTTCTATTTATTGCGCCAACTGAATCGATGGGCCGTGGTGTGTACACATCAGAAGATATTGCGGAGGGAACAATCGTGGAGATTTCGCCGGTGGTGGTAATGAGTGCAGAAGAAAGAAAGTTGCTGGATCAGACAGCCTTACATGATTACATATTTGAATGGGGTGATGATAATAAGCAATGTTGCATGGCAATGGGCTATGTGGCGGTGTATAATCATTCTTATAAAAGCAATTGTGAGTACGTAATGGATTATCCTAATCAGCAGATCAGCATAACTACAGTAAAGGATATAAAAAAAGGAGAGGAGTTATTGATCAATTATAATGGCGACTGGGATGATGCAACACCATTGTGGTTTAATGCAGAATAGATTTACTGAAGTTTATTCTTTATCTCCTGCAATTTCAATAATGCTTCAACGGGAGTAAGTCTGTTGATATCAGTTGCTTCCAGCAACTTACGTATTGCTGAAAACGTTTCGGTATGTGCATCAAAAATAGAAAGCTGCATTTTTGAACTGCTGATGTTTTTTACTTTATCGGTAATGTTTTCAATTTTGCCATTTTCATGAATACTTTCCAGGTGCTGCAATATTTCATTGGCTCTTGCGATCAATGAAGGCGGCATGCCGGCCATTTTTGCTACATGAATACCAAAGCTATGGGTGCTGCCACCTCTTGCCAGTTTTCGAAGGAAAATTATTTTATTGCCAACTTCTTTATTCGTTACATGAAAATTCTTTGCACGGGGAAATTTTTCTTCCAGTTCGTTCAACTCATGGTAATGCGTGGCGAATAATGTTTTTGGTTGGTGTGGTGACTGGTGCAAATGCTCGGCAATGCTCCAGGCAATAGAAATGCCATCATAAGTAGATGTGCCACGGCCAATTTCATCAAGCAGTATCAGGCTTCTGTCAGTAATATTATTAATGATAGATGCCGTTTCATTCATCTCCACCATAAAAGTAGATTCGCCGCCGCTTAAATTATCCGATGCCCCAACTCTGGTGAATATTTTATCTGTCAATGAAATCTTTGCTTCCCCTGCTGGAACAAAAGAACCTGTATGTGCCATTAATGTAATCAATGCCGTTTGCCGCAACAGTGCAGATTTACCACTCATGTTAGGTCCGGTAAGAATAATGAGTTGTTGTTCTGATTTATTCAGTTCAAGATCATTGCTGATATACGATTCGCCAACGGGTAAATTTCTTTCTATCACCGGATGGCGGCCATCTTTGATGATGAGTTCATCACCCATATGTAATTGTGGTTTTTTATACTGGAATTGAATAGCATTGTTGGCAAAGCAGCAAAGGCAATCCTGTATGGCTAATAAGTTGCCATTTGTTTGCACCGGTGCCAGGTAATCAAACAGTTCATTCAACAGTGCTTCAAATAATTCCAGTTCAATCTTCAAAATCTTTTCTTCAGCACCAGTTATCTTTTCTTCGTATTCTTTTAATTCCGATGTGATGTATCGTTCAGCATTCGTTAGTGTCTGTTTCCGCATCCATTCTGCCGGCACTTTATTTTTATGCGAATTAGTTACTTCAAGATAATAGCCAAAAACATTATTAAAACCAATCTTCAATGAACTGATGCCTGTCAGTTCGGCTTCTTTTTGTTGTAGTTCTGTAAGGTATTCTTTTCCGCTGGAGGAGATTTTTCTGAGCTCATCCAAATCATTACTTACGCCACTGTTCATCATGCCGCCTTTGGCTGCAATGGCCGGTGGATTGTCAACGATCTCTTTAAATATCTTATCGGCGATATAAGGACAGGGGTTTAATGCATCGGCCAATCTTTTCAAATATTCGTTGGAAGAAGAAAAACAAAGCTCTTTTATTGCAGCCACTTGTTTCAATCCTCTGGCTAATTGCAAAACTTCTCTTGGATTGATTTTCTTCAAAGGAATTTTAGAAACCAGCCTTTCAATATCGCCACATTGTTTCAGGTGTTGTGCAATTTTATTTCGTAACTCTGTTTCTTTTATCAGGTATTCAACGGTGTCTAACCGTTCGTTGATCTTCTGAATATCTTTGAGTGGGAAAACGATCCAGCGTTTCAATAATCTGGCACCCATTGGAGAAACGGTATTGTCCAATACACTAAGCAATGTGTGATTGCCGTCCGAATTGCCATACACCAATTCAAGGTTTCGTATAGTAAACCTGTCCATCCATAAAAAATCATCCCGGTCTATCCGTTGTAATGAGGTAATATGTTGCAGATTCGGATGTTCTGTATCTTTTAAATAATGAATGATAGCCCCTGCTGCTGTTAGGCCGTTTTGCATTTCATCCACACCAAATCCTTTGAATGAGTGTGTCTGAAAATGTTTTAGCAATGTGTCTTCTGCATAGGCATTGTCGAATATCCATTCATCTAAAGTGTAGGTATACATCTTACTGTTGAAATATTCCTTGAACTTCTTTTGCTGATGTCGTTGAAAAACAACTTCCGCCGGTTTAAAACTTTGCAATAATTTATCAGCATATTCTCTGTCGCCCTCGGCAATTAAAAATTCACCGGTGGAAATATCTAGGAATGCCAAACCGAATTGTTCAGGTTGAGCATGAGTCGAAGTGCGGGCAAAATGAATAGCCGCTAAAAAATTATTGCTGTGATGTTCTAAAAGTTTATCATTTACTGTAGTGCCCGGTGTTACCATATCCGTCACACCTCTCTTCACAATGCCTTTGGCGAGTTTGGGATCTTCTAATTGATCGCAGATGGCAACACGATGACCAGCTTTTACCAGTTTGTGCAAATAGGTATCTAGTGCATGGTGCGGAAAACCTGCCAGTTCAGATGAAGAGGCGGCTGCGTTGTTTCTTTTAGTTAACGTAATGCCTAAAATACCGGAAGCCAGCACAGCATCTTGTCCGAAGGTTTCATAAAAATCACCGACACGAAAGAGCAATATGGCATCCGGGTATTTCTGCTTGATTGCCCGGTGCTGCTGCATCATTGGTGTATCTGATGATTTTGTTTTTGACATTGGGGCAAAAATAAGAAAGCGGTTTCAACAAAGTATAATTTTAAAGACTTAAAGCAGCATATTCACTCATGAAATTGCCTTAGCTATTCAAAAATTATGATTAGAATTATTTGCATTCTGTTGTTAGCTTTTATTTATAATCCGGTAATGGCGCAGAAAAAGATTAAAAAAAGAAAGTGGCAAATAGTTGTAATTGGTGATGGATTCCGGTCAAAAGGGATGTTTAAAGATTTTACGGATACCAGCGTTATTCTTTTAAATAAAAATGTGGCTGAGGAAATTACCTTTGACATCATTAATAAAATTAAATTAACCCCAAAGCATAACAACACAGAAATTGGTGCTTTGGGCGTATCAGGAGGGGCGATTTTAGGTGCAGTAGGAGGGTCAATTTCTTTGTCTGCAGGAAGAACCGGTGAACCTGCAGCACTTGGAGGTGTTATTGGTGGAATAGGTGGCGGGATTGCAGGGGCATTAACAGGTGCAATCGCAACTCAGCTTATCAGGAATGCTTTTGCCAAAAGAAAATTCATTTTACAGCATAACGATTTTTATCTTCAAAAACTTAAAACAGCTTTAAAAGCTTACACTTTAATTCAATAATACGGTATTTCCAATACTTTTGCCCGATGCGAAAACTAAGCATGGACGAATTGGGCCGAAAATCCGTAGAAGAGGTGAAGCAGTCTGAAAAAACACCTGTAATTGTAGTATTGGAGAATATCCGCAGTGCTTATAATATCGGCAGTGTGTTTCGTACCGCTGATGCATTTTTGGTAGAAGCTATTTATATCATTGGGTATTCTGCTATCCCTCCACATAAAGAAATAAAGAAAACAGCTTTGGGTGCCGAAGAGTCTGTTGCATGGAAACATTTTGCAACTTCAGCAGAAGCTATTACTGAATTAAGGACAAATGGATATAATGTATATGCTGTAGAACAAGCTGAAGGCAGTTATAAATTAAACACCATTGAGTTTGATGCAGATGAAAAAATAGCGGTGATATTTGGAAACGAAGTGTCAGGAGTGGAGCAATCAACTATTCAATCAACGGATGGCTGTTTGGAAATACCACAATTAGGGATGAAACATTCGTTGAATATTGCAACAGCGGTGGGTGTGGTGTTGTGGGAGTTGGTGAGGGCAAGGATAAACCCCCTGTCCCCCTAAAGGGGAGACTTAGATCAGGACGTCTTTAAAAAATGAAAAATGTTTAAAGTAAAAATTCTTTTTCCTTCTTTGTCTTTTCTTTGCGTCTTTGCGTGAAATAAAATTGAAATGAATAAAGTAAAAAGTTATCTAAGTCTTATAAAATTTTCACATACTATTTTTGCAATGCCATTTGCATTGATTGGATGCCCCTGTCCCCTAAAGGGTGACTTAGGTCATAGGTT